>JBARZF010000360.1:0-5423 GCA_049649675.1 Rivularia sp. (in: cyanobacteria)
GATGCAAAAACCCCTGCGAAAAAACTTTATAGCTGGCTAATTAAACCTTTAGAAAAAGACTTAAAACAATCTGGAGCCAAAACTATTATTTATGCTCCCGACGGACAACTCCGCTACATACCTTTATCCGCACTCCACGACGGAGAACAATGGTTAGTCCAACGTTTAAATATTAATAATATCACCGCTAAATCTCTGACAGATTTTACAGCCAAACCCCAACCAGAACCAAAAGTTTTAGCGGGAGCTTTTGTAAATGGTAATTACAACGTTCAAGTCATAGGAGATAATTATCGCTTTCAAGGATTACCCTTCGCTGGTAAAGAAGTCGAAAATCTAACAAAATTACTTCCTAAAACAACCAAATTAATAGATAACGAATTTAATAAAGCAGATACTACCGTCAAAATGAATGAATATAATATCGTTCACTTCGCAACTCATGCTGCTTTTGTACCGGGAGATGCTTCCAAATCATTTATTTTATTCGGTGATGGAGATATAGCTAATTTAAAAGAAATCGGTAACTGGACGTTAAATAATGTTGATTTAGTAGTATTAAGTGCCTGTCAAACTGGAATCGGTGGTAAATTCGGTAAGGGTGAAGAAATATTGGGTTTAGGATATCAATTTCAAAGTCGTGGAGTCAGAGCGACGATTGCTTCATTGTGGAAAGTATCCGACGACGGAACGCAATTATTAATGAATGGTTTTTATAATGTTTTGAAACAGCAGAAAATTACTAAAGCTGAAGCTTTAAGACAAGCACAAATAGCTTTGATTACTAATGATTATTCCGCTGTTGGTGGAAAACGTGGTGGAATTTTTGTTGAGGGTGATGGTGATAATAAATTAAAGGAGACTGGTAGTAAACTTCAACATCCTTATTATTGGGCACCGTTTATTTTAATTGGAAATGGGTTGTAATTGGTAATTGGTAATTGATAATTGGTAATTATTTGTAGGGTGCTGTGACGTTTTGAAAAATTACGAACATAGCAAAAAATTGTAGCGAGCGTCACGCACCATCAACCTGTTGTAATTAAGATTTATAAGAGTTAAAACCCTTACTACCAACTTTGAATTACACAACTATCAACTATCAACTATCAACTATCAACTATCAACTATCAATTCACGAACTTAAATAAGTATACCGACTCAAACTTTGCTCGTAGGTTTGTAATAGTCGCTGGGATTGCGCGATCGTAATCTGGTTTGCTTCTAAGGCTTCTTCGCAACGCTGACGGATTCTTTCTACCATGTCTTCGGCATCGTACTGTACGTAACCTACTACTTCGCTCATAGTGTCGCCTTTAACCACGTGCTTTATTTGATATCCTTTAGGCGTAAGTTGGATATGGACGGTGTTCGTGTCGCCGAAGAGGTTATGTAAGTTACCCATGATTTCTTGGTAAGCTCCATTGAGGAACATACCTAAATAATAAGGTTCTCCTGCTTTGAAAGGATGTAATTCCAAAACCGATTTTACGTCTCGCGAGTCGATAAAGCGATCAATTTTTCCGTCGCTGTCGCAGGTTAAGTCAGCTAAAATACCGCGTCGGGTGGGTTCTTCATCCAAACGATGTATGGGCATAATCGGAAATAACTGGTCGATCGCCCAACAGTCGGGTGCCGATTGAAATACCGAAAGATTTATGTAATAGATAGAAGACATAATTATTTCTAAGTCTTCCATATCATCGGGTACGTATTCTTGCTCTTTAGTGATGTTAAGAATTTTATAGCAGCAAGCCCAGTATAATTGTTCGGCTTTGGCTCGTTCCCTCAAAGATAGAATTCCTAAATTGAAACGACTAATGGCTTCTTCTTTGAATTGAACTGCATCGTGATAAAACTCTTGATAATTCTCTGCATTAATGGATTGATAAGTTTCCCACAAGTAGGAAATAATGTGAGATTCCCCTTCTTGAAAGGGTTCGGGTGGTTCTAATGGTACTTCACTAGTACTGAGAACATCAAAAATTAGTACCGACTGATGGGAAGCAATAGCCCTTCCGCTTTCACTGATAAGTGTTGGTACGGGAATATCTTGTTCTCTACAAGCATCTTTTAACTCTGCCACAATATCGTTAGCATAGTTTTGCATATTGTAGTTTTTAGAAGCGTAGAAATTGGTTTGAGAACCGTCATAATCAACTCCCAAACCGCCACCGACATCAAGATATTTCATATTTGCTCCCAAGGAAACTAACTCCACATAAATGCGGCTTGCTTCCTGGATAGCATCTTTAATTACATTAATAGCCGAGATTTGCGAGCCGACATGGAAATGCAAAAGCTGTAAAGAATCTAACAAATCGGCATTTCGTAACTTATCAACAGCGCGAATAATTTCCGGAATATTCAAACCGAACTTAGCGCGATCGCCACTAGAAGTTCCCCAACGTCCCATTCCTTGAGTGCTAAGTTTGGCGCGGATTCCCAAGATTGGTTTAATTTCTAATTGGCGGCTAACTTCAATAACTAAATCAACTTCTTCAATTTGTTCTAAAACTAAAATTGGAGTTTGCCCTAGTCTTTGAGCTAACATCGCAGTCTCAATATATTCACGGTCTTTATAACCGTTACAAATTAACAAAGCTCCCGCAGTATCTAACAATGCCAAAGCAATCATTAATTCCGGCTTAGAACCTGCTTCCAAGCCAAACTGATGGGGTTTACCAAACCGGACTAAATCTTCAATAAAATGCCTTTGCTGATTGCATTTGACCGGAAATACGCCCTGATAAACACCACCGTAATTGTAACGAGCTATAGCTTTAGCAAAACAAGCATTGAGACGCTCGATTCTGTCTTCTAAAATATCGGAAAAGCGAATCAGTAAAGGTAAACCTAAATTACGCAGTTTCAGCGCTTTAACCAATTCGTACAAATCCAGAGAGCCACCACGTTCGCCTTTTGGAGAAACGGTAACATCACCGGCCGCATTTATGGAAAAATAAGGCTGCCCCCAACCTTCAATGCGGTACAGTGCTTCACTTTCTTCGATCGTCCAATTACTTTGGGGCGAATCTAATTTCGTACTAGGTGGCAGAAATTTCTGAATTTTTTTATTGTTACTTAATTTAGCTTTAGCTTTTTTACCATTCAATGATAATTTTCCTATTCCAATCGATGCAGCACCAGACTCAACACCCATTTACTAGTCACCTTCGTACTTCACCCACGAGATTACAATTTAACGCATTCGCGTCTTAGTGGGAATATACGTAGGATATGAATTTTTGAAAGAAGCAATTGGGGACAAGGGGACAAGGAGAAGACAATTCCTAACTCATAACTCATAACTATTCTCCATGCCCAATTCCCAATTCCCAATTCCCTAAAACTTAACTATTGACAAAAAACGAATCGCGACGGACAAATAACAAGTGATGAACTGATTAATTTATAGGAGATAGTGATGGAGCGCACATTTTTAGCAATTAAGCCTGATGGTGTACAGCGTGGATTAGCTGGTGAAATCATTCGCCGCTACGAAACCAAGGGTTTTACTTTAGTTGGTTTGAAATTCATGAAAGTTAGCCGGGAATTAGCTGAATCCCATTACGACGTTCATAAAGAAAGACCGTTTTTTGCTGGCTTAGTAGAATTTATTACTTCCGGCCCGGTTGTCGCAATGGTTTGGGAAGGTGAAGGTGTTGTTGCTGCTGCGAGAAAGATGATTGGTGCAACCAACCCCCTAACAGCAGAACCCGGAACTATCCGTGGTGATTTCGGAGTTGATATTGGTCGTAATATTATTCACGGTTCAGATGCCATCGAAACCGCACAAAGAGAAATTTCCCTATGGTTCAGCAATGATGAATTAGTAACCTGGCAGCCACAAATCATGCCTTGGTTGAATGAGAAATTTTCTAAAGAATTAGCAGCCAAGTAGTTAGATAGGGATGTGGGAGATGGGGAGAGGGGGAGAGGGGGGAGAGGGGGAGATGGGGAGATGGGGAGATAATTCCTAATTCCTAATTCCTAACTCCTAATTCCTAACTCCTCACTCTCACTCCTAACCACTAACAACTAACAACTAACTCCTAATTAGTAACTTCTGTTTTTTCGCTTTCTTCGGCAATTTCGGGAACTGTACGTTTGGAAAATCCCCAGGCCAGAACGATTGCAATACCAGTAATTATTACCCACTGAGGTGGAACTAAAGCTTCGTTGACTACTCTCAATAACAAACGCAAACCTACGAATGCGACGGTAATGTAACCTGCATCTTCGAGGTAAACAAATTCATCCAACCAACGAATAAATAAACCCGCCATGAATCTTAAGGTAATGATGCCGATTGTGGTTCCTGTAATTACTAACCATTTGTTATCAGAAACCGCGATCGCAGTAGTTACGCTATCTAAGGAAAAGGCTAAATCTGTAAAAGCAATTACGGGTATTGCTTGCAACAGCGATTTAAAGCGGGGTTCGCGATTGATATCTTCTTCGTCTTCTTCGGAGGTGAAATGCTGAAATACCAACCATAGTAAATACGCTGCGCCGATTAACTCGAATTGCCAATATTTTTGTACCCAAGTGGCAGTCAGAAGCAAAGTTATTCGCAACACGTATGCAACAACTAAACCGAAGTTAAGCGCTTGACGTTCGAGTTCTTTATCTTCAAGCCCTTGGGCAATGGCAGCGAGGGCGATCGCGTTATCTGCCGATAGAATGGCTTCCAGAAAAATTAGAATAAGTAGGACTATAGATGCTTCAATGCTGAAATTATATTGAAGATAATCAAAAATTCGCTCTAGCATTAGGGGTTTCTCAAACAGCGCAATTAAAAAGTTAACAGGAACTGAAAGTTAGTTTTCACTTTTTGTAATAAAAAGCTACTTTATTAAAGCTTAACCTCCAAAAGCGACTTTATGGATATAAAAGTTTGCTCTAACAGGTGTGGTTTTCCTACGGGAAAATCCGATTGACAATTAAAAAAATTAATTTATTTAGGTCATTTTTAAACAAATAGCAATTCTCAGCTTAACTAAGATGAACGCTAATATAGTAATCAAATTTAATAATTATTAATGCAATACTACATATTTTTTTGAAGTAAATACGTAATTTTATTGGTTATAGGTATAAAAATAGATAAGCTACCTAAATTCAATAACTAATTTTTATTTTTGAGGAGTTGCAATGTCTGAACCTACACGAAATTCTCAACCAATTATTCTAATTAGAGGTTTTGGTCAGTTGGATGTTTCGGACGAAAAACAAGATGCATATCAAGGATTTAATGATAGTACTGTTTATCCGCATAAGAAGGGTGAAAATTACATTTATGAAGGATTTATTCTCCGGTTTCTGAAGTCAGATTGGAAGTATCAGGATGCAACAAATGTAGTTAATTTAATAATCGATAGATAGAAGTGTGTTTGCTAGGAGAATGGAGATTATTAGAT
>JBARZF010000361.1:0-8554 GCA_049649675.1 Rivularia sp. (in: cyanobacteria)
GATCACAGCGGTTTGGTTAAAGATTTTTTACAGTTGGCTCCCGAAGTTACCGTTGTTGGTTCCAAAGTTGCAATTCAGTTTTTGGAAAATCTGGTACACCAATCTTTCAAAAATCAAGTTGTAAAGAACAGCGATCGCCTAGATTTAGGTAACGGACATGAATTAGAATTTGTCATTGCTCCTAATTTACATTGGCCCGATACCATTTTCACATACGACCACAAAACCAAAATACTTTTCACCTGCGATGCTTTTGGGATGCATTATTGTTCGGATGCTACTTTTGATGAAGATTTGGATGCAATTAATGCCGAATACAAATATTATTACGAATGTTTGATGGCTCCAAATGCTCGCTCTGTAATGTCTGCTCTCAAACGCATGGGTGAGTTGGAAACCGTGGGTATGGTAGCAACCGGACACGGGCCACTTTTATCCCATAATGTAGATGAGTTAATCGGAAGATATCGCAATTGGAGTAAGAATAAAGCCAAAGCTGAGAAAACAGTTGGTATTTTCTACGTTTCCAAATACGGCGACAGCGATAAATTAGCTCAAGCAATAGCTAGCGGTGTTTCTAAAACCGAAGTCGCCGTAGAAATGGTAGATTTAAGCGAAGATATCGATTTACAAGAATTAAGAGAGCAAGCAAGTCGGTTTACTGGAATAATCCTGGGAATGCCGCCATCATCCGATAAAAAGCTGCAAACTGCTTTCAGTACTATTTTAGGTTCGGTACATGATAAGCAAGCAGTAGGATTATTTGAAACAGGTGGTGGTGATGATGAACCAATCGATCCAGTGTTAACTAAATTCCGCGAATTGGGTTTAAAACCAGCTTTTGGTGCAATCAAAATCAAAGAAACACCAAGCGAGAATACTTATAAGCAGTGCGAAGAAGCGGGAACTGATTTAGGGCAATTATTAAACCGCGCTAAAAGCATCAAAAATATGAAGTCTCTTGATGCCGACTTGGATAAAGCTTTAGGAAGATTGAGTGGTGGTTTGTATATTATTACCGCTCAACAAGGCGACGTGAAAAGTGCGATGTTAGCATCCTGGGTAAATCAAGCTAGTTTTAAACCTTTGGGATTAACAATTGCAGTCGCAAAAGACAGAGCAATTGAATCCTTAATGCAGGTTGGCGATAAATTCGTTTTAAATACTCTCGAAGAAGGCAATTATCAAAGCTTGATGAAACATTTTCTTAAGCGATTCCGCCCTGGTGCCGATCGCTTTGAAGGAGTCAAAACCCAACCAGCCGAAAACGGTGCGCCAATATTAACTGATGCATTGTCATATGTAGAGTGCGAAGTTGCTAGCAGAATGGACGCTGGAGATCATTGGATTGTATACAGCACAGTGTACGCAGGTAAAGTCAGCAAACCCGATGCCTTAACTGCCGTGCATCACAGAAAAGTTGGAAACCATTATTAATCAGTTAACAGTGAACAGTTAACAGTGAACAGTGGGGAGTTAGAGGTTAGGAATAATTAGGTCAAAGGTCAAAGGTTAAAGGTTAAAGGTTATTCTTCTCCCACTCTCCCCCTTTCCAATTACCCATTACCAATTACCAATTACCCATGTCAGAAACTAAACCTCGTGACGTTCAAATTCTCCCGATTGCTACAGATACGACTATCATCCGTTCCCGAAGTTGGACGCGGTTACGGTTTGAGATTGAATATGCTTTAAGTAAAGGTACTACGGCTAATTCTTATTTAATCAAAGCCGATAAAATTGCACTTATCGATCCTCCTGGGGAAACTTTTACAGAAAAATATTTAGATGCGTTGCAAGAAAGACTTGATGTAACCAAGATTGATTATGTAATTATCGGTCATGTAAATCCCAATCGTGCTGCTACACTAAAGGCTTTATTGGAAATTGCTCCTCAAATAAAATTTGTTTGTTCTAATCCTGGTGCTATCAATTTACGCAAAGCGCTACAAAACGAAGATTTACCAATTATGGTGATGAAGGGTGAAGAAACCCTCGATTTAGGAAAAGGACATAATTTAGAATTTATTCCCACACCTAACCCACGCTATCCAGATCATCTTTGCACTTACGATTCTCAAACGGAAATTCTCTATACCGATAAATTATTTGGCGCACATATTTGTGGCGACCAAGTTTTTGATGAAGGTTGGAAAATATTTGTAGAAGATCGACGTTATTATTATGACTGCTTGATGGCACCCCATGCCCGTCAGGTAGAAACCGCTTTAGAAAAAATTGATGACTTAGCAGTGCGGCTGTATGCCCCCAATCACGGTCCTTTGGTGCGCGAAGGTTTAATTGATTTAACAGATGCTTACCATCAGTGGAGCAAACAGCAAACAAAACAAGATACTAACGTTGCATTAATTTATGCTTCCGCCTACGGGAATACCGCAACCTTGGCACAGGCGATCGCCAGAGGTCTTACTAAAGCCGGAGTCGCGGTAGAATCGATTAATTGCGAAGCTGTTGAACCCGAAGAAATTAAAGCAGCAGTAGAAAAAGCATCTGGCTTTGTCATCGGCTCCCCTACTCTCGGAGGGCACGCACCAACCCAAATTCAAACAGCTTTGGGTATTATCCTTTCTACAGCAGCTAAAAGTAAACCCGCTGGCGTATTTGGTTCCTTTGGTTGGAGTGGAGAAGCGGTAGATATTTTAGAAAGTAAACTAAAAGATGCTGGATTCCGCTTTGGTTTTGAACCAATTCGCGTAAAATTCAAACCCGACGAAAAGACTTTGCAAATGTGCGAAGAAGCTGGAGTTGATTTTGCTCAATCATTGAAAAAAGCGAAGAAAGTTAAGGCACCTTCTCAACCTTCCACAAGTGTGGAACAAGCAGTGGGAAGAATTATTGGTTCTTTATGTGTAGTGACAGCGAAACGAGGAGATGTTTCCAGCGCTATGTTAGCTTCGTGGGTATCTCAAGCTAGTTTTAATCCACCCGGTTTAACCATCGCCGTAGCTAAAGATAGAGCCTTGGAATCCTTGATGCATTCCGGTAGCGAATTTGTATTAAATGTATTAAAAGAAGGCGGTCATTTAGGGATGATGAAACATTTTCTTAAACCCTTTAGCCCTGGTGAGGATAGATTTGCAGGAATTGAAACCGAAGAAGCTGAAAACGGTTCGCCTGCCCTTGCTGATGCCTTAGCATACGTTGAATGCTCAGTAAATTCGCGGATGGAATGCGGCGATCATTGGTTAGTTTACGCCACTGTAGATAACGGAAAAGTATTTAATAACGAAGGCGTGACAGCAGTACATTATCGGAAAACGGGAACGCACTATTAAATTTTGGATTTTAGATTTTGGATTTTGGATTGTAGATTGTAGGGTGTGTTACGGCACTATCGCTTATTTAATTAATAGATTATACGTTTGAAAATGCCGTAACGCACCATCATGTATGGAAAATTATCAGTTTGTAGGTTGGCTTCACGGTGCAAAAACAACGAATTAAATTGACAATTTTAATCCTAAGAATCTATTTGTAGAAATTGTTCAAGCCGACCTAAATCGTCCATTTCATACAAATCATCACAACCACCAAAAGGGCGATCGTTGACAAAAATTTGAGGTAAGGAATACCTACCGTTAGCTCGCTCTGCCATAGTAGCCCGTGCTATCTTATCTCCATCAACACTATATTCAATAAACTCAACACCTTTTTCCTTTAGTAAAGCCTTGGCTTGGCGGCAATACGAGCAAGTCTGACTCGTGTAAATTTCAACTTTGGCAGTCATTTAAAAGCCCTTAGTAATTTGAAGTTTAAAAAATTCGTCTTTTTAATTCCAAGCGCGTATAATTTTTCCGTTTTGGCACAATCTTGCTAATAGATGAAACCAACACCTCTAGGGTGTATCGTACTTTATTTATCGGTATAATCCAACTTTTCCTAACTATTATTAACAAAAAAAATCTTTTAAATGAAAGTTTTAATAACTGGCTTTAAGCCGAATGACGATGGCTTAAATACGTCAGAATTATTAGTAAAATCTTTGCGCGATCGCCCTCCTTCAAAGCTGAGTCAATACATCGATTGCATTGACTTCAAGATTATACCCGGTAACACCAATACTCTCGAACATACAGTTAATGAAACTCTTAACATATTATTACCCGATATTTGTATTGGTATCGGACAAGCACGCGGTTATAACAAAATAACTCTTGAGAGAATGGCAAAGAATCTAAGATATTTTGTGACTTTGGACAAAGCAGGAAATGCACCCAAGGGAACATTGATTATCAAAGATGCTCCTGTTGCTTATTGGAATTCTTTACCAAACCAAGAAAGTTTAGTTTCTTTGCTAGAAAACCATAACATTCCTGCTAAGATTTCAAACGACTGTGGAACTCATTTGTGCAATCAAGTTTTTTATCACTTTCTTCACTGGAGAGAAATTCATAATTCTGAGATGAAAGTTGGTTTTGTTCATATTCCAGTATTGCCAGAACAAGTTATTAAATACTACCCAGAAGCACCATTTATGACAATAGATATGATTCGTGAAGCCCTGTCGCTAATAATTGCCAAGTCTGCCTTTGAGTCATTCAATTAGTGAAAACCGATAGTTTTTCGTAGGTTGGGTTGAGGAAGGAAACCCAACTTATTGACCTTAAATTCAAATTTTCAATCTTCATCAGTAACTACTCTACCATCTGGCAAAATGGTATTATCCCAACAACACATATTCCAATTAGTTTCTTCGATGCAAGCACCTCTAAGATTAGCTCGATACCAACTAGTTTCATAAACCGAGCAGAGTCTGGCAAGATTAGCCCCCTCAAGGTTAGCTTCATCAAAAATAGCTTCAAGCAAATCGGACTCTCTCAAGTCGGCATTTTTGAGGTTAGCTCTCAAAAAACTAGATTGTTGCAAACAACTATTTCTGAGATTAGCTCCCTCAAGGTTGGCATCATTCAACCTACATTCTCGAATGAGAGATCCTCTCAAATCAGTCCCCACCAGAATGCTGCCTTCAAGGTGAGTAAATTCCATAGAAGCTTTCTTGAAAATGGCATCTCTAAAGATAGCGCTTTGGAGTTCGGCATTACTAAGTTTAACCCAACTCAAATTAGCTCCGCTCAAATTGGCTTCCCTCAAGTCAGCCCAATCAAGCTGAGAATCACTAATATTAGCACCATTAAGATTAATACCTCTCAAATTAACCCCAGTAAAATCTCTTTCCCCCTTCTCATATCGCTTTAATAACTCTTCAGCATCCATAAGTCATTTAATCAACATCTATTAAGATAAAGTTATCAAATATGCAAATATGATAATTTCATAATACTCTGCCTTTCAATCATTCAATTAGTGAAAACCGATAGCATCTTCTACCGCCTTTTTCAAGAATTCCCCGGTATATTCTTTGAACTAATTGGCAATCCTTCTGTAACTGCTACAGAATATCAATTCTCATCAGTTGAAATCAAGCAAACAGCTTTCCGAATTGATGGTGTATTTCTCCCAAATACAGAAGAAAAACCGATTTATTTTGTCGAAGTACAATTTCAGGAAGATTCAAAAATCTATTCGCGGCTGTTTACATAAATTAATTTATACCTACGTCAAAATCAGCCAGAAAATGACTGGTTTGCTGTAGTTATTTACCCAAGTAGCAGCATTGATACCGCAAAAACCAAACATTACCGCGAGTCTTTTGCATCGGGTAGAGTTACTCGTATTTATTTAGATGAGCTAGGGGAAAATGCATCTCTACCCATTGGCATTGCTACTATTAAGTTAGTTATAGAAAATGAAAACAAAGCTATACAAGAAGCCAGGGAGTTAATTACTAGAACCAGTCAAGAAATTAATTCTGTAAAACAACAGCAACAATTATTACAATTAATTGAGACGATTTTAATTTATAAATTACCCAGCATGGATATCAAGGAGATACAAGAAATGTTTGGATTAAGCGATTTAAAGCAAACACGAGTTTATCAGCAAGCATTTGCAGAAGGAATAGAAGAAGGAGAACTTAGAGGTAAGCTACTAGCAATACCACCAATGTTAGCTGCTGGATTGACTGTTGAACAAGCAGCACAAGCTTTAGACTTAACAGTTGATGAGGTGAGAAAAGCCGAGCAAGAACAAACTGCGAAATAAGCGGATTTATTAAATATAATATCTTGTTTTATATTCAATTATTTTTTTCAAACAAAACTAAAAAAAGCCCCCCTTAAAAAGGGGGGTTGGGGGATCGAAATTTCTGGAATACTAAGAATTAAGCATTCTCCACACTCACACTAAAGGTAATATCCGTAAAATCTTTATCACCTCCACCATACAACTCCTCAAAACCAAAGTTGTTATCTGAAGATTTGAGATGCTCTATTCCATCTGGATTCGCATTTCCAAAAGCAAAGTAGGCATTTAATCCATTTGTTTGCTTATCGTTTGTTGGGTTTTTACCGATAAATTCTTCTACAGTACCATTGGCAATCAAATATGGTGCTAAGAATATTCCCCCATCAACTTCTGCGGTTAAACTACCATCATTTTTATCAAACTCTAATTCAGGAATACGTTGGTTGAGTGCTGCTGTTTCATATCCTTCTTCTCCCGGTTTAATCTGTTGATTTGTCACTGTATCTAGTACGGTACCATTTACATCTAAGACTTGATAAAAACCTGCTGAATTCTGATAAGAGCCAGTACTGTTAATATCATCCAAAATCAACGAAACTTTTTCGTCAACTTCGCCATCTCCATCAAAATCAGTATTGCTCAGATTAACTATTCCATTAATAATATCCTCTTCTCCCCCTGCTGCCTCCATAGGAGTTTGAGGAGTTGGCTGGGAAGAAATCGGAGAAAATTCAATGTAATCAAAGCGAGCAAATTCACCTTTGTTGCTAACTCCTTCGATTTTGAAACTATCTCCAGACTCTAACTCCACTTCCTCTATGGCAATAAGACTAGTTTTTGAAGCAGGTTTTGTCCAGCCATCGGGTAAATCTTTGTCAAAAATAAAGCTTGTACTTTCTCCCCCAACGGTGATTTTAGCTTGAGACTGTCCGTCATTTTCGTCAAAGTAGCCAACTTTTACTTGATAAATTCCTGCTTCACCCTCGAATGTACCTGTAGCAGAGCCTTGATTTTCACTAGCTCCTTTGAGAGAAATATGTTTTCCAGCACTAGCGCTAGAGTTTTTTACAGTCTCAACTTGATAACCATCTAGGGTAAGCTCTTCGGCTTCATAACGTAAAGGCTCGTTGTTAATAGGTGTCGAGACTGGATTGGTAACGGGATTATCCTCACTTTGAGGAACTGGATTTACACTTAATTGCAAATCTTCAACCAACTTCGCTTCAGGGATGCCTGAATCCGCACCGTTTATATTTTGAACGACGTTCCCACCGCCATCAGTAACCTTGTAATTAACTGTATTCTCTAATTCTTTGTTACTCGAACGATTGTCTGCAAACTCAGACTTGCTGATAGTTAAATTTTCCGCTTGTTGTTTCCCAGCAATCCAGATACTTCCTGCTTGAGAGCCAGCATAGTTATCGGCAAACGTTGAATTGATAATTTTCGATTTAGCTGGACTTTTATAATTGAGGACAATTGCTCCACCAATTCCGCTATTTTTAGAATTATCGATGCGGTTGCCAGAAAAGGTTGAATCTTCAATTGTGACTCCACCTTTAATATCCGTCCACAAACCTCCTCCTTGAGATGTGGAAGTATTATCGGCAATTATCGAATCACGAATTACTAACGAGGCAGGATTTTCCTCATCTCGATAAGATTGAACGGCTAAACCTCCACCTCGTCTAGCTTTATTGTTAATGATTTTGCTATCTTCAATAACAATTTTATCCTTGGAATATCCGCTGAGGAAAAAGGCTCCACCATAGTCTCCACCGCCGATATTATCCTCTGCTACCACGTTGCGAATCAGGGTTGTTCCCCCGAAATTATCGCGTTTCTCCGTTCCGTTGGCTCCATCAGTGAAAATAGCTCCACTTCCACCTACACCCTCATTATTTCTAAACTCTGAATCTTCTACTTTGAGGTTGGTTAATAAGGTGTAAACAGCGCCATATGTTCCTTTGTTATTCGTAAAAGTCGAATCGCGAATTTCTAAAGAAGCATCTCCACCAACATTGCGTTCACCATTGCTATTAACAACGGTTGCTCTCTCTCCACCTCCATAGGTAGAGATTGCACCTGCACTAAAGCCGTCACCAGCAACCGAACCGTCGTTTCCATCAAAAACACTGTTTATTACTGTGGCTTTAGAACCATAGCCGACAAAAATTGCACCACTTCGTTCCCCTACATTGTCGATAAAGCGAGAATTTTCGACTACCAAGGTGTTAGAGTCAGCGAGTTCAATTGCTCCACCCCGCTGAGTTTTACCAGAATCATTATCAACTGCTCTACCATTAGCAAAAGTCAGGTTTCGCAATACTACATCCGAGTAGTCATAGCTTATACGCAAAATCCGCGTTTTATTCTCACCGCTAATAGTTAGATTCGGTACATCAGCCCCATCAATAGTAAGACTTTTATCAACGACAAGCTGTTCTTT
>JBARZF010000362.1:0-6330 GCA_049649675.1 Rivularia sp. (in: cyanobacteria)
ACCGTTTAAATCTTTGTGAGAAACCCAGGGTTAATACACAAGATGCTTCTTTTGTACAGTGCGTAAGTTCTATATCCTTACTTTTTGCTTTTATGTTCGCTGCAATTTCTTCGTACTTCAGATTAAAGTGCGGAATGTGGGTTTTAATCAATGCAGCAAATAAAATTCATCAACTCATCTAAAAACGCTCCAAAAAACAGCCCACGCAGGTGGGCTTCGCAATCATAGCCCCAGCCTTCGAGGCTGAGGGCGATTGAGCGATTGATTGGATTAATAATGCCGACAATTAAACACATCTTCCCACAGGTGATAAACTAGGCTAAATAAGGCAAGCGTTATCGGAGAGAGTAGTAAATTAGTGGACGGAAGAAAACGCGCCCTAGCAACCGAGCGCAATCGCGAACCAATTTTACAAGTACTTTTAGAAGTTTTGCCACCCACTGGCACGATTTTAGAAATAGCCAGCGGTACGGGAGAACACGCTGCATACTTTGCGCCACGGTTAAAACCGAGAAAATGGATTCCTTCCGATACTAATGCTTCGCTGCGTGAAAGTATCGTCGCATGGATTGAACATTCACAAAGCGAAAATCTTTATCAACCCCTCGATATTGATGCTTCTCAGCCGGTTTGGAAAGTCGAAAAGGAAATATTATCGTCCATATCAGATATTACTGCGATCGTGAATATTAATATGATTCACATTTCAAAGTGGTCTGCTTGTTTGGGATTAATAGCAGCCGCAGGTCGTATACTTTCATCTGGAGGTATTCTGTATTTATACGGCCCATACAAACAAGGTGGAGAACATACAGCACCTTCTAATGCAGCATTTAGCGAGTATTTACAAGAACAAAATCCGGAATGGGGAGTACGTAACTTAGAAGACGTAGTAGAACTAGCCAAAACCCATAATTTGATTCTACAAAAAACCGAACCTATGCCAGCAAATAATCTTTCGGTAGTATTCAAACATTCTTAAATTATGAATGGGCATGGGGGATTGCGGATTGGGCATGGGGAAGAAGAGAAGGGGGAGATGGGGAGATGGGGAGATGGGGAGATGGGGAGATGGGGAGATGGGGAGAGAAGGAGAACGAGATTTTTTCATAGGGAGCGAGACGCTCCCACTACATTTTCAATACTTATAACTCCTAACTATTGATTTTTAACTGCTCACTGCTCACTGATAACTGCTCACTGATAACTGTTCACTGTTCACAGATAACTGTTCACTGATTATGGCTGATGTAAACGGTACTTGGTTGGGAACTTATTGGCAATATGGAAATCCGACTCGCTTTGAAATTGTACTTTTGCAAAGCGGTAATAGTTTGACTGGCAGCGTTTTAGATGATTGCTATTTGGGAGAAGCTAAGTTAAGCGGTGAAGTTGTAGGTCGTCGTATTAGCTTTATTAAAAGTTATTTTACTAGTTCACCGGATTCTGTGGAATACGTAGGCACAATTTCGGATTCGGAAGATTATATCCAAGGGCAATGGGCGATCGGTAATTGGGATTCTGGCCCCTGGGAAGCTAGACGCAGTGGTGAGTCTTTAAGTTTAGAAGCTAAAAATAAAGCAGATAAAAAAGTACCTGTTACAGTTAGCAGTTAACAGTTAACAGTTAACAGTTAGCAGTTAGCAGTTAGCAGTTAGCAATGAATAATTACGAAAATTATTGGAAACGATCGCGATAATTTGCTATAGCAGATTTGAAACCCGCGCAGGCGGTGAACCCACCCCTGTGCGCGGGTTCCCCGCGTTGAGGGGAGTGGTGTTAGCGGAGCGAGGCGTTAGCCTTACCCGGAGGGGTTTTGCCTGTGTAGCAGTGACTTCAGCCGCCATGCGTATAATATTTTATACTTTTTTATTGTGAATCTATGTATATTACGCAGAAATATAAAGATTTGCTGTGGAATGGTTATATATTCTGGTTTACGTATGTTTACATGAACTTTTTAGGAATAAGGGTGACAAGAACTGAATTTATTAAGTATCAATCGAACAAAGATAACTTTTTAGATTTAGATAAAATTTTATGTCACTCCAAGCTGGTTTAGATGCTGCGAAAGAAGGACGATATCAAGAAGCGATTCCACTTTTAGAAGAATATTGTCGTAATAGCGCTGAACAGAGTTCCGCTGAATACTGTACGGCACAAATGTGGTTGGTTCGGGGTTATAAAGCTACTGGAGAAACCGGAAAAGCTTTGATTCTCTGCCAAAGGCTGATGCAAAGCGAACATCAAAAAGTAAGTGACTGGGCTGGCAAAATGTACCAGAAGCTTAATAACCGATCGCCGGAAACTGAAACTGCTGAAAATCCTGTTGCTAATAAAAAGGCTGTAGGTGCTGCTGGGGTGAAGTTGGCAATGGCTGGAGTTGGCGGGAATCTGGCTTTAGCATCTGTTGTTACCATGTCTTTGATGTCTGGCATGGTGCTGGTGTTGGCTTTGGGCATAGTATTGATTGCAGATAGCCAGAATCCAATTTTAGGTTTGGGAATTGCGTTAAGCGAAGCTCACCTTTATGTATCGCGATTACTCTAATTTTCAACGTTGCAGCTTTTTTCCTATCTCCATTTTTGATGGATTTAACCCAAAATTGGCTGTATAAAACTCGTTGGGTGGAGTTGGCAGAAATTGAAAATCTGAGTCCGGAAACCATTAGAGTTATTCGTCGGGTTTGTCAGCAGAAGAAAATTAAAACACCGCGTTTGGGCATAATTGAAGACCAAAACCCTACGGCATTTACTTACGGTTCTTTACCTAATAGCGCTCGTTTGGTAGTAAGTAAAGGTCTTTTTACTTATCTCGATGATGATGAAGTTGCGACAGTTTACGCTCACGAACTCGGACACATTGTCCATTGGGACTTTGCCGTGATGACTGTAGCTTCAACTTTGGTACAAATCTGCTATTTGATTTACGTCACCGCGAGAACAATAGTATGTAGTATGGGTGATAACAAACTTGCAGATGCAGCTAAAACAGCTTCATGGTACCGTTGTTAATAGCTATCACCGTTTCGGTTCGTTTCTTACTGGTGGTTTTTTGATTCTTTTGGGAATAGCTTTAGCGGTATTGTTCTCAGGTGTTTCGTAGTTAAATATTACAATATGTACAAGTTAAAAAAGCCTATTAAAGTAGGCTTTTTTTTGTTGAAAATAATTTAGCTATGAAACAAATATAGTAAATGATAAATTGAGTGTTATTCTTTAATATAATAAGACTTTACACTAACTTGTTTTAATCAATAGTAATTTTCCGGTAGTCAATTATTTTACTTTTGTGACATAGTTATAGGAGAAAAAATGGATAATAAATAATAATTCAATAATTACACAAGTTAATCAAATGACATTTAACTCTAACGAAGACCAAAATAATAATTCTGCTTGGAATCCTTTTTTCCCGACTAAAAGAGATATAGAAAGAACTGAAGTATTAGCAAGTAAAAGTCCCGTCGCGGCTGGTGTTTTAACATTCTTGTTCCTCCCCGCTGCTATGATTTATCTTAACAGAGGAGTAAATAATCTGAAGCTTTTTGGATATATGATTCTTTTCATTGTTATGCTAACAATAGCCGGAGGTAATAACAGTGAAAAAGAATCTGAAAATATAGGTAGTGTTGTAGGGGTATTTGTTAATATTACTCTCATTACTGAAAATGCTAGAGCAGTTACTTTAGCTCGCAAGCGAAAATCAGAAGCAAATTTTTAGTTTTTTATAAATAGTTTTAAATTAATAGGTTATTACAAGTCTACTCAAGTAGGCTTTTTTTTATAGATACTTTTCAAAAAATCAGAACATATGTAACAAAATTAAACTAACTCTACTTTACACAAACTTTAAATTTAAAAGAGTAATCTTTCGGTAGTTGTAAATTCAGTTTAAATGACAAAATTATAATAACAGAATAAATATACAATCTATTTAAATGACATTCAATTCTAACGAAGAGCAATATAAAGGTTCTGCATTAAATCCTTTTGTACCAACTAAAAGAGATATAGAAAGAACTGAAGTATTAGCAGATAAAAATATTATAATAGCTGGCTTATTCGGATTTTTTATTCCCATCGGTGCGATGATTTACCTAAATAGAGTATCAAATAATCTGAAAATTATTGCATATTTTGCACCTATTAGTTTTGCTATAGTATTCACGTTTTTATATACATCTATTAATCAAAACAAAAGTTATGAAGAAGCTCGTAAAAGTGCTGAAAATTATGACGCAATACTTCACGTAGTACAGGTATTAGGCAGTATTGCTTTTATGACTGAAAATGCTAGAGCAGTTACTTTAGCTCGCAAGCGACAATCAGAAGCAAATTTTTAGTTTTTGATAAATATTTTTAAAATAATATGTAATTAAAAGTCTACTTATGTAGGCTTTTTTTGTTGTAATATTCTTTTTTTCTAATCTGTTTGAGAAACTTGCTCGTGTTTAGCAAAAGCACTATTATATGTAATTTCAGATAAAATTATTATTTTAGGCGTTAGAATCTCCTCAACCCAACCTAAAAAAGGGAATTGCATAAATCTAAAATCTACAATCCAAAATCATTATGTCTGTAATAGTTGCCACGTTATATAAATTTGTCAAATTCCCAGATTACGCAGAAAAACAGCAACCTTTATTATCTATCTGCGAAGCACATGGAATAAAGGGAACTATTTTACTGGCTGAAGAAGGTATTAACGGTACGATTGCAGGTTGTCGTCAGGGAATTGATGTGGTTATTGATTTTTTAGGTTCCGATTCCCGGTTTACAGATTTGGAATACAAGGAATCTACCGCAGAATCTCCACCGTTTCAACGAATGAAGGTAAGGTTAAAACAAGAAATTGTAACTTTGGGTTTATCAGAAGTTAATCCTAGCGAACAAGTTGGAACTTATGTCAATCCTAAAGATTGGAACGAAATTATCTCTAATCCAGAAGTGACGGTAATTGATACCCGCAACGACTACGAAGTAAGTATTGGTACTTTCCAACGGGCGGAAAACCCGCAAACCGAATCATTTCGCGAATTCCCCGAATACGCCAGTAAAAACTTAAATCCCGATCAAAATAAGAAAGTAGCAATGTTTTGTACTGGCGGAATTCGTTGCGAAAAAGCCACTTCCTACCTGCTTTCACAAGGATTTGCAGAAGTTTATCATCTCAAAGGCGGCATTCTCAAATATTTAGAAGAAGTACCACTAGAAGAAAGTTTATGGGAAGGTGAATGTTTTGTTTTTGACGAGCGTGTAGCCGTGCGTCACGGTTTAGAACCCGGTAGCTACGATATGTGCCCAAGTTGCGGACATCCTATTTCCGAAGATGACAAAGCTTCACCTAAATACGAATCAGGAATTTCCTGTCCCCACTGTTTTGATGAACTTACCGAAGAGAAAAAAGCCAAGATGCAGGAGAAGAAGCGGCAGAAGGAGTGATGGAGGGATGGGGGAGATGGGGAGATGGGGAGATGGGGAGAGGGGGAGAATAATTTAGGAATTATAAAATCATTTGTAGTGTTCGCTATCTTGCTCCCTTATTGCTTTCCACATAAGACAAATGCCCCATGCCCCATGCCCTTCGGCCCAATCCCCTAATTCTTTCTCGCCAATGTCAAACCATCTCCAATCGGTATCATGCTGATGGTGACTCGCTCGTCTTTGTGGATTTTTTCGTTTAAAGTGCGAATTTTCTTAGTTCTATTATCTTGAATTTTTGAATCTGCTACTTGTCCTGACCATAATACGTTATCAATGGCAATCAATCCACCGGGACGAATTAATTTTAATGCTCTTTCGTAATAATCATCGTAGCTGCTTTTATCTGCGTCGATGAAGGCAAAATCAAAACTATCCGCTTCACCTTCTGCAATTAATTGATCGAGAGTGGCGATCGCCGGAGCTATACGCAAATCGATTTTATCTGCTACTCCTGCTTGTTCCCAGTAATGACGGGCTATTGATGTGTATTCTTCGCTCACGTCACAGGCAACCATTTTACCTTCTGGAGGTAGTGCTAAGGCAACCACCAAGGAACTATAACCCGTAAATACACCAATTTCTAAAGCTTTCTTGGCTCCCATTAGTTGCACCAGTAAAGCCATAAACTGTCCTTGCTCTGGTGAGATTTGCATGATATTTCTGGGATGCTTTGCGGTTTCTTGACGTAGTTTTGTTAAAACGTCCGGTTCCCGTATAGATACTGATAGTAAATATTGATATATGTGATTTTCTAATCCCAGTGTTTGCTTAGACATTTTTCGTATTGTGGTGGTTTCAATCGTTTCTTTACTGAGACAACATTTTAAGTTAATTATGTCTTTTT
>JBARZF010000363.1:0-10251 GCA_049649675.1 Rivularia sp. (in: cyanobacteria)
GTTAAAACTTCCAATTTCAAACCTTGGCGCTGCTTGCGTAACTGAGCTACATTCACTCGTTGTGGTGCAAGCTCGATGCCAACCCCGCCTTTGGATTTACCAAACAGACTACTTAAGCCTTTCACCACTATTTTGCTCGTAGAAATACTAAAAAATCAAAATCCAAATATGACTAAAAACTGCTCTTTATATCAGGAGATAAATTGAGTTGTTAATTTTACTAGTTGTTTTAACTTTTCTGAAAACTTTGCATAGCGTTTCTCACCCCGATTTTTGATAAATATTCTTTTCTATGGTTATTCAATTTCATTTGTTCAAACAAATATCAGTTATGAACATCATCATAAAAGCTTCATAGGATCGACCATCGGGCAAAATGCTTAGCTAGAGAACATTTAATCTTAAGTCAAGCAATCCTTACTCTCAGAAAAGACCTAAAGAACATTACGCTTTTTTCAGCGATAAATATGACATATCCCAATATTTCATCATGCAGTTAATTAGTTATAACATCGATTAATTAAAACAATTATGTATCATAAATGTACTCAGTGCTAACACTGGATTAATAAATATACAGCAAAGTTTGCAGCGATAATGAGGTCAGTATGTTTGACTATTGAATTTCAAAAATATGAAAATTTAAAATAGATATTGTAAATATGTTAGTAATTTCTCGGAGTTACTATTAATAATTAACTCCAAATAATTATTTAGTAATTAAATAAAATAAAAATAATTAAGTAACTTGTTTACAATTTGTTATCAACTCATGGCTGAATAAGTAGTTTTACTAACTAGATAAAATATATTTTTGTTATCTACGTATTTTCTATTAGGTTATTAATAAAATAAGACTCGTTCCTAGCCTCCGGCTGGGAACCGATGACATAAGGCTCTGCCTAAGACTCGTTCCTAGCCTCCGGCTGGGAACCGATGACATAAGGCTCTGCCTTGATTCAATGCTGAAGGCAGAGCCTTTAGATATGCATTCCCAGCCTCCAGGCTGGGAACGAGATGTGCCCCCTGCGATGCTTGGGAACGAGACGACGACGTGCCTGGAGGCTGGGAAAAAATTAATTTGTGGGTAAACCACAGTTCAATCCCAAGCGTTGATTCTGCAAAAAATGCCCCACCAAATAAAGCGAACCACACAGAACAACCAAATTGGTATCCGAACTAAAAGCCGTTGAAAGCGCTGCTGATAAATCAGGATATGTATCGCACAAGCTTAATCCCGGACAAATATTCTTCGCTAATTTGGCTAATTGATGCTCGTCAGCGGAACTATGTTCTGGTACGGGTACCAGATGTAATTCATCATTTGACCGTAATAAGGTTTGGAAAACTCGATCGTGTTCTTTCGTGGAAAGCATTCCCATCACCCAAGTAACTCCAACTTTAGATCGATTTTCCACAGCAATTAGCGTATCAACGTAATTTCGTAATGCTTCTGCTGCTGCTGGATTATGAGCGCCATCAAGTAGTAATTTGCGGCCATTCCAAGTAGTCCACTGCATTCTTCCAGCCCACTGGGTTTTTGCCATACCTTCAGCAATAGCTTTCTCAGATATTTGCCAACCCTGCTGCTGGATAATTTCTAAAGCAGCTATAGCCAAAGCAGAATTAACTAACTGTATTTTTCCTTTGAGGGGTAAAGGATATTTTATTGATTTAGTAATTGCTAACTCGGAATTAGTTTTCTCTTCTGTGCCTATCTGCACGCAAGCCCAATTATTATCAAGTTCTGTTGCCGGTTCGGGTTTAATAATCGGACATTGTAATTTGTCTGCATATTCGCGTACTACTTGTTCTGCTTCTGGTGGTAATTGCCCAATCACTACCGGACATTTAGGCTTGAGAATACCCGCTTTTTCCTTGGCGATCGCACCAACAGTAGAACCTAATTGTTGCAGATGGTCGAGGCTAATAGAAGTAACAATAGTTACTATTGGTTTTGCACAAACATTGGTAGCATCCAAACGCCCTCCCAATCCAACTTCTACCACAGCCAGATCGACCGCATGACGAGCAAAATACAGCCAAGCTGCGGCAGTAAATACTTCAAATAGAGTCGGTGATTCTTCTTGAGAATCAATAGCCTCCTGTACCTCAATCAATAAATTACCAAGTTCCTCAGAAGAAATTTGCCGTTCGTTCAAGCAAATTCGCTCCGTCCAATCAATCAAATGAGGTGAAGTATAGCGTCCTGTAGTATACCCAGCCTGCGTTAAAACCGCAGACAAATAAGCACAAACAGAACCTTTTCCATTCGTACCAGCAACGTGAATAATCGGAACTTGATAATGTGGATTACCAAGATTCGCCAAAAGCTTCTCAATGGGTTGCAACCCCAAATGAACGCCAAAACGCTTACGAGGCTGTAGTAAAGAATCTATATCCATTTGAATAAGGTTAAAGGTTAAAGGTTAAAGTTTAGGAGTTAGGAGTTAGGAGTTAGGGATTAGGAGTTAAGAATTCTCTCCCCAATGCCCCAATCCCCAATCCCAAAATTAAATAAACCGACTGTCCCATAAAGGAAAACAGCCGGTTTATAGCGCGATAAATGTGAAAAATTTACGCTTCTTTATTTAAAAAAGTTTGCAATTGTCGTATTGCAGCAGCGCCGATATTAAATAACGCCCAACCAGCGGCAATAGCTAAAGGTGCTACAACGATCGCTACACGCATATCCATATTTAGAAATCCTCTCTTAGGTAAATTTTAAGTTTTATCAACTACTCTCATTTTTATTCTTAGCTGAATTGGCAAATTTTGCTACCCCTGGATGTAAAGAATGTTTACAAAATCAGTTATCAGTTATCAGTTATCAGTTATCAGTTATCAGTTATCAGTTATCAGTTATCAGTTATCAGTTATCAGTTATCAGTTATCAGTTATCAGTTATCAGTTACCAGTAGCGATAGGAAGGAGTTAATTGTTTTCTCCTTGTCCCCCCATCACCCCATCACCCCATCACCCCATCTCCTCAACCATCACCGAACCCCAAATCCGTGCCTTTCCCGGCGTGGAGTAAAGCTAATTTCTCGTAGCGTTTGGCGTGTTCGATTAGGGAAGCTACTTCTTGGGGGGAATTTTGACGTATTACTTTACCAGGAACTCCAATTACTAAAGATGAAGGAGGTACGTCTTTAGTTACTACCGCACCTGCACCAATTATGCTTCCCGCTCCGACACGTACTCCATCAAGTACTATTGCACCAATACCGATTAAACTTCCGCGTTCGATGTATGCGGAATGCACTACGGCTCGATGTCCAATGGTAACGTGGTCTTCTAAAATAGTAGGTTGACCGGGGTCACCGTGGAGAATTGCTCCGTCTTGTATGTTGGTACATTCACCAATCTCAATGCGCTCTACGTCACCTCTGACGACCGCGCTATACCAAATGCTTGCTCCTGTTGCAACCAAGACCGAACCCATTACCACAGCATTCGCTGCAACGAAAGCTGCTGCTGAAATATCGGGAGAAGACCAGTAGGAAGTGCTAGACACGATAGAATATTAATATGAAAAATCTTGAACGAAGAACTTGCTCTGACTAGAATATCATGAGGTGATTTTTCCACATTTCAACGGTCATTGGTATATAAAAACTTAAATATCAAATGCCCTTTTTATGTCCAAAAAAAACTGATTTATTTATCTCACTTATGGTCTACTAATGAATATACTTCTTAAGTAAAACAAATTTATAAGTCCGATATAAGTCCGATAAATTTAAATTTTGCGCGTTCGTCTACTTAGATGAGTTGTATTGAAAGTGTAAAATTAAACAAAATAATCCCATTCAGAATAAAGATGTTTATATACACTTCATGATGAATCTAAGCTTACAGTACCCTATGTTTGGGCCGGAAATTCAGTGTCCCCATTGCCGTCAAACTATTCCGGCACTGACATTAACTGATACTTATTTATGCCCGCGCCACGGAGCTTTTGAAGCTAATCCGAAAACAAGCGAATTAATTCACCTCCAATCTGGGCGACATTGGCGGAGGTGGAAGGATGAATGGTATCGTCAGCATACTCATCCCGATGGAATTAGGTTTGAAATTCACGAGGCACTCGATAAGCTTTATACTCAAGGCTATCGCGCTACTAAAGTGATTATTGCTCGCCGCTATCGGGAATTAATGGGCGGTTATTTGGAACGTAGCTCGCCGTGGCGCGGGGCACAAAAAGAGGAAGCTACTTCTGCACGATTGTACGGCTTACCAGTAGATTTTAGTCCCGAGGCTAGTGACGATTCTTGCTGGGAAGTAATAAATTTTGATTTAGAAAAAGAACCCGGCGTTCCGGTACGCTACCCTTACTTTAGATTGTTTGAATAGTTGTAACTATCATTAATGATTAATTCTGTTGGGAGTTTTCTGTGTGATTACTCCTAACCTTTATTTATAAGCATTTGGATAATATGTACGAATATTATAAATATTAGAAAAATCAAAAATATTAAAGAAAACAAAAATGCACCACGCTTCTATTCGTACTGCGGATATCCACCGTGCGATCGCCTTTTACGAACAATTAGGTTTTACGGTATGCGAGCGCTTCACGACGGGCTATACTCTGGCTTGTTGGATGGAAGGATTGGGAGGAAGAATTGAGTTAATTCAAATTCCCGAACCGAAACCTGCTCCAGATGCATTCAATGACGAACATTATGTGGGATATTATCATCTATCTTTCGATATCACTGAGGCTGCACCCGATTTACCCAGTTGGTTAAGCAACATAAAAGAAAATTTTGCCGAAGCATCCCGCAAACAACCAGAAATAATCCAACCACTGAAAGTACTTTTAGAACCAACTCAGCAGCAAATAGGCAGTTATATCTATGAAGTTGCTTTCATCGCCGATACTGATAATTTACCGTTGGAATTTATTCGCAACTTGACAATAAAGTAAATTATAGAATTGCTGCTTTCTATTCCCCATTCCCCGTTCCCTATTCCCCGTTCCCTATTCCCTACAAATTACTTAGAAACCGAAACGGATTTATATAATTATAATTAATTAATTTTATATGTACAATAAACCCGAGACTGCACCTGATTTACCTAGTTGGTTAAAGAATATAAAAGAAAATTTTGCCCAAGCATCCCGCAAATAACTAGCAATCATACAGCTATTAAAAGTACTTTTAGAACCAACTAAGCAGCAAATAAGCATCTGTATCGATGAAATTGCTTTTATCGCCGATACTGATAATTTACCGTTGGAATTTATTCGCAATTTAACGATCGAGTAAACATAGAATTGCTCCTTTGTGTTTCCCGTTAAGAGTTAAAAGTTCCCCGTTAAGAGTTCCTTACAACTTACTTAGAAATCAAAACGGATTTATATAGTTGAAATTAATTACTTTTGTCTGTAGAATAAACATTCTCTGTAGTGTTGCCGAGGCGACAGATTCGCACAGCAGATTAGACTATATTCATAGAAAAAAATCTGTAATTAAAGTTACAGATAGATCAAGCAAATAAATGCCTGTATATTTTACGTTTTTGCGTCTTTGTCGTTTTTCATCTTTACTTTTGGGGCTAGTACCGATCCTAGTTCTATTTGTTGGTGGTGAATCGGATAGTAGCAGGTTATTAGCTGCTTCTAAATGCGTAAATAATCGCAAAGAATTAGTGACAAAAGAAAATACGATATTGACGGTAGCAGAAAACGTTCGTAAAACCACTTTAAAAAATGGTCTGACAGTAATAACAAAGGAAGTACATACTGCACCAGTCGTAAGCGTACAGGTGTGGTATAAAGTCGGAACCCGCAATGAGAAACTGGGTGTAAATGGTATTGCTCACCAGTTGGAACATATGATGTTCAAGGGCACAAAAAGCCGTCCAGTACAGTTTGGAAAACTTTTTAGTGCTTTGGGTAGCGATTCAAATGCTTTCACCAGTCACGATCAAACAGTCTATTACGGTACTGCCCAACGCAATAAGTTAAAAGCGCTTCTGACTTTAGAAGCGGACAGAATGCAGAATGCTGTTATTGACACGAAGCAATTAAATAGTGAAAAGCGGGTGGTAATTTCTGAGTTAAAGGGTTACGAAAATAGCCCAGAGTATCGTTTGAATCGAGCGGTTATGCGGGCTGCTTTTCCCAATCATCCTTATGGACTACCCGTTGGTGGAACTGAAAAAGATGTGGAGAATTTCACCTTAGAACAGGTAAAAGAATATTACAAAAATTTTTACAACCCTGATAATGCAGTGTTAGTGATTGTAGGTGATATTGAAACTAATAAAACTATTGAGGCAGTAAAGGAAATTTTTGGGGAAATACCAGGAAATAAAAATACAGGCTCAAAAAATGAACTAGTTGATAATAATTTTAAAGAAGACGTTTCTAACTTCTCCGAACCGATTGTATTAAAGCAACCTGGATCTGCACCATTATTTCAAGCTGTATATCCCCTACCTTCAGCAAAACATCAGGATATACCAGCTTTGGATGTAATGGATTATATTTTGGCTGAAGGACGAAATTCGCGTCTTTATCAAGCTTTAGTAAATTTAGGAATTGCTAGTGATGTGTCGGCAAGTGTCATTAGCCTACAAGATGCTGGTTGGTACGAATTATTAGTCACAGCAAATTCCGCTGCTAATTTATCTAAAATTAAATCGATAATTAATCGCGAGATTGATAATTTAGCAGAAAAAGAAATTACAGCAGAGGAATTAAGTCGAGCAAAAGCTCAGTTGGAAGCATCGGTGATTTTAAGCAATCGCGATATTACCTCTTTGGCAATGCAGTTAGGTAATGATGAAGCAACTACAGGCGATTATACTTATACAGATCGTTATTTAGCTGCCATACAAAAAGTCACGATTCAAGATGTACAGCAGGTAGCTCAAAAATATTTAAAACAGCAAAGGCAAACAGTAGGCTTTTTTAAACCAACCGATGTAGCAGCTAAAGAAAAAACCGATAGTAAAGAAACTTCTACAGAAAACAGCGAACATTTTTCTAAAAGTACTCTTAGAAATGCAGACGTAGTTAAGTATCTACCACCAATAGATTCGACTATCGCTTCAACCAGTCGAATTTTACCAGAAAAATTTACTTTACCTAACGGTTTAGAAATTCTGTTGTTACCAGATAAAAGCACTTCAACAGTAACTTTGGGTAGCTATATCAAAGCTGGTAGAGAATTCGATCCTAATTACAAAGCAGGTTTAGCATCTTTGGTTGCAAATAATTTAATGAACGGAACCAAAGACAAAGACATTTTAAGTATCGCTAAAACTTTAGAAGATTGTGGTGCAAGTTTAGATATTACAACTTACCGCGAAGGCGTGTACTTTGAAGGTAACAGCTTGTCGGATGATTTATCGGTGTTAGTCAAAACTTTAGGAGATGTAATTAAAAATCCGACTTTCCCCCGCAATCAATTGCAGCTAACACGTCAACAAGCTTTAACAGCCCTCAAGCAGGATTTAGACGATCCAGAAGAAGTTGCCCAAAAAACTTTTTTACAAGCGGTTTTTCCCAAAACACATCCTGCTTATAGCTTTCCTTCACAAGAAAGTTTGCAGCGAATTACTCGTCGCGATGTAGTTAACTTTCACCAAAAACATTATCGTCCCGATACCACAGTAATAGCTTTAGTTGGTGATTTTCAACCAGCCCAAGTCAAGAAGCTGATAGAAAAAGAATTTGCAGATTGGCAAGTTTCAGGTGAAACACCCGAAGCCAAATATCCACCCGTCGATTTACCCAAGTCAATTGTTCGCGTTAACCCACTAGTTGCTGGTAAAGCCCAAGCAATCACCTTTATGGGTAATAAAGCGATTAATCGTCAAGATCCAAGATATTATGCCGCAAAAGTTTTAAATCATATCTTGGGTGGCGATACCTTATCGAGCAGACTTGGTTCTCAAATACGCGATCGCTTGGGTTTAACGTATGGTATTTATAGTAACTTCCTCGCCGGGAAAAATTCTGGAACATTTTTGATTGAAATGCAAACCAGTCCAGAAGACACCACCAAGGCGATCGCCAGCACGCGCCAATTACTAGAAGATTTACATAAAAAAGGCGTAACGGCTGCGGAGGTTGAGACTGCCAAGGGTAATCTAACAGGCAATTATAATGTTTCTCTTGCTTCCCCCGATGAACTAACCTATAGAATCATCAAAAATAACGTATTGGGTTTAGAGACAGAAGAACTACGTAGTTATACTGAAAAAATTCAAGCAGTCACCCCCGAACAAGTAAATCAAGCAGCACGCGAGTTACTTCATCCAGACAAAATTGTAGTTGTTACCGCAGGTCCTCCCGTATTAGCCAACCAAAATCAGTGAACAGTTATCAGTTATCAATTATCAGTGAACAGTGAGCAGTTAGGCATTGGGCATTGGGCATTGGGCATTGGACATTGGGCATTGGGCATTGGGCACGATAAAGTCCTGATTCTTAACTTCTCATATTCAATCCAAAATCCAAAATCTAAAATCTAAAATCTAAAATCTAAAATTCCTAATTCCTAACTCCTAACTCCTAACTCCTAATTCCTAATTCCTAACTCCTAACTCCTAACTCCTAACTCCCTCGACGGGGCAATTGGTACAAAATAAGTTAACTTTAAATATAGTATTGTTTCTCAATTAACCTCGCCAATCAATTTACATTTAAGCGGCAACACGCCAATAATTTTAATAGACATGAACATCTTAAGTAACCTGCTTTCTCAACCAGCCAAAGAAAGTCGCCCTAAAAGACAGCGTAGGGGAATTGAAATCAAATCGGCGCGTGAAATTGAAATTATGCGTGAATCGGCGAAAATTGTCGCTACTGTATTAAAAGAAATTTCTGAGTTGGTAAAGCCGGGAATGACTACAGCCGATTTGGATGCATATGCTGAAAAACGCATTCGCGAAATGGGTGCTACACCAAGCTTTAAGGGATATCACGGTTTTCCAGGTTCTATTTGTTCAAGCATCAATTCGGAAGTAGTACATGGTATTCCCAGTGCTAAGAAAGTGATTCGTTCTGGAGATGTTTTAAAGGTTGATACAGGTGCTTTTTATCAGGGATTTCACGGAGACTCCTGTATTACAATCGCCGTTGAGCAAGTCAGTGATAAAGATGCTAAATTAATTCGCGTTGCTGAAGAATCTCTTTACAAAGGTATTGAACAAGTCAAAGCTGGCAACTATTTAATGGATATTGCTGGTGCGATTGAAGACCATGTAAAAGCCAATGGTTTTAGCGTTGTTGAAGACTTTACGGGACATGGTGTTGGAAGAAACTTGCATGAAGAACCTTCCGTTTTTAATTACCGCACCCGTGAAATGCCTAATGTAAAATTGCGTAAAGGAATGACCTTAGCAATCGAACCAATTTTAAATGCTGGTTCTAAATTTTGTAAAACCTTATCCGATCGTTGGACTGCGGTAACTGTAGATAATTCTTATTCAGCACAGTTTGAGCATACTGTATTAGTTACAGAAACTGGATATGAGATTTTAACCGATCGCACAAAGGTTTAGATTTTAGATTTTAGATTTTAGATTTTTAGTATGTATTTAGATGTAGAGACGCGTTAGCGAAGCGTGCCCGATAGGGCATTATATCGCGTCTCTCAATAAATAACTAATTCTTCTGAATTTCGTCTAACTTTGCCTTAACAGCTTGAATATCCTGCCACATCAACCATTTGGGGGCACCAACTTCGCGAGAAGAATTGCGTAGTAAATAAGAAGGATGAAAAATAGGCATACATAAACGCCCTTCCCAATCTATCCACTGTCCGCGAATTTTGGTAATTCCACGTTTTTCTGCGAGTAAACCTTTGAGGGCTGTCGCACCTGTCAAAAGAATGATTTTTGGATCGATTAGCCGAATTTGTTCCAGAAGATAAGGTTTACAAGATTTGACTTCTTCAGCAGTTGGATTGCGATTGTCAGGAGGACGACATTTATTTATGTTGGCTATATATACATCTTTCTCGCTATCAAGTTTTACAGAAGCCAAAATTTTCTCAAGAAGTTGTCCCGCTCGCCCAACAAAAGGTAGCCCGGTTTCATCTTCATTTTGACCGGGTGCTTCTCCAATAATCATAATTGATGCTTGAAGATTTCCTCTTCCAACCACAGCATTTTGACGAGTCTTTCCAAGTTCACAACGCTGACAATTATTGCAATGTTCTGCTAATTCCTTGATGGTTTGATAAGTGCCTGGAGGAATAGGAACTTTGGCATGCGTTGGAATAGCTT
>JBARZF010000364.1:0-2983 GCA_049649675.1 Rivularia sp. (in: cyanobacteria)
GCACAATGGCGTTCAACTTGAACGGTTTCAACTTCAACCAGTCTGTAATCGATTCTAGCGGTAGAGTTGTAAACACCTGGGCTGATGTATTGAACAGAGCTAACTTGGGTATGGAAGTAATGCACGAGCGTAACGCTCACAACTTCCCACTTGATTTGGCTGCTGGTGAAACTGCACCTGTTGCAATCAGCGCTCCCGCAATCAACGGTTAAAAATTTAATAATTTGGAGACGTAATGTATTACGTCTCTACATAATAAAAACGCCTTCCGAGCAATTGGGAGGCGTTTTTTGCTGTGCAATTTTTCATGGGTTTGTAGTTGCGCTGTCTTCGCCTTCTTCTTCGACTTTATTTTCTTTATTTTCGTTTATATCGAAAATCCAGGGAGACGTAATATCCACCCGTCTCTATATTTATATTATTCAATCAAACTTTTTTCCCAACATTGGACATCATATTCCATTCCCCGCCACCGATTATTAGAATTTTTAAAAAAAGAAAAACCCATTTTATGATATAGATTCAATGCTGGTGAATTATCTGATTCAACCATAATAGTTAAACGTTGTAAATTACGCTGTACTGCTTCAAATTCAACTGCTTTTATTAGCTGAAAACCGATACCTTGTCTTCTGTAATTTGTATCAACCAAAAGCGACTGTAAGTAAGCAGTGGAGATTCCATCAGCTAATTCAATATCATAATGTTTGGCAACAAATTGTGCTGTTCCTACTATATCCAGATCGATCAAAGCAATGAAGATAACGCGCTTATCTTGTTCATGCTCGATTATTTCCCGACGCAGCATATTGTGAACGTAAAAATCTGCATCTCGCCATAAGAAAAACTGCTGGATATCTTCAGGATTTAATTTTCTGATTGAAATCATCCCTGCTCCTGTTACCTTACCAGCAGATTTAATGGTGAAATATTTGAAATCTTATAGGTTAGCTAAAGCTTCTAAAAATATATCTATCTCTTCAATTGTATTGTAATGAGCCGCACCTACACGAACTAAACCACCATTATTATCTAAACCTAATCTTTTGACAATTTCAAGAGCGTAAAAGTCTCCACTCCAAACAAAAATGTTTTTCTCTGCTAATAATGCTGCAATTTCTTCTGAAGCATAATTTTGATGGGTAAAGCAAACAGTCGGTACCCGATGGTGCATTTGTTCTGCTTGAGTAATTCCGTGTACTTTTATTCCTTTAATTGCTTGTAAACCACTTATCAAGTGCCAGCTAAGTTTTTCTTCATAATCTTTGATAGCTGTCATTGCCGAATATATATATTTTGTTGACTCATTATATTGTGCAAATTGATCGTGGTAATCAGTAGCCATAGTTTTACCAATCCACAGCAAATGTTCCACCGCTCCTAAACTACCTACTTGCCCTTAACAAGAAATCTTTATGCTTTCTTCAGAGAAATTTATTCGGAATTTATATTTGATTTAGGTATTTATCTCCTGTTCGTTTGAGGAATTAAGTTAAATAATTAGACATAGATAAAATTAGTTCCTGGTATTGGGTAGCTATTCATGGAAGTGCTCAAAAATCAGGTGTAGAAAAAGATCATTATGAATCTGCCTTGAATGCTTTAGATATGGTTGTTAAATATTGTCCATATACAGAGGAAAAGGTTCGTAATCTTGCATTTGAGGGATTCAGCATTTTAGCTCATGTTCAGCAAACTCTTTTCAAGGAAATAGAGAAAGAATGCTTAACACTTTTAGATAAAGAGTTAGTTAGTGCAATGTAATAACATCAGATTTAATATTTATGAATGATGTTAAATTGTACTAACTCATCAAAATTGGTTTAGCAATTTGTATAGATATTTATTATCAAATCTGTTAAGCCCGCTATCTGTACTCAAAGTTGATTATTTTGTCAGGAAGCATCATCAAATATATTATTCATGCGATTTACATGATTTTGTTAGGGAAGCATTGCCAAAAAATTAAGCAACTTATCTGACTTAAAATAATGAGTTATATTTATCTGCTTTTGGCAATATATTTTGAAGTTTTGGGTACTTTATGTGTTAAAGATTCACATGGCTTTACTCATATAAGATCCAGCTTTTTGTTGTTTCTTTACTATGCACTTTCTTCTGTATGTGTAACACAGTCAACAAATAAAATAGGTGTTAGTATTGTCTATCCAGTTTGGACTGGAAGCGCAATAGTAATTATATCTATGTTAGGGATAACGTATTTTCATGAGCCAAACAATATATTTAAAACATTATCTCTTACTCTCATGTTATTAGGATTGATTGGTCTAACTATCAGTCCAAAATTCTAAAACTTGCAGTTTAATATTTTTAAGGATATGACAAATATAGAATAGCGCTAATGTAGTCATAATTATCAGAGTGCATCAAACTACTTATGAATCATAGTAAGTATTTATTGAATTTCTTTTTCCAATTAGCATCTATTTGGAATTGTGGTTTCAACCAAACAAGGAGACTATTAAATAATTTTATTATTAGTTTTATGGCTGGATTGTTGCTGGTATCTACCCTAGCGGGCTGTATCCAAAATCCTCCAGATCCTTTACGGGTAGGTTTTCTTGTTTGGCCTGGTTATGAAAGTCTTTATTTAGCACGGGACTTAAAATACTACAAAGATACGCCAATACGTTTAGTTGACTATCCCTCAGCTTCAGAACTTATCCGTGCTTTTCGCAATAAAAATTTGGAAGTAGTAACGCTAACTCTCTATGAAGCTTTATTAGTTGCAGAGACTGAGCCAGATGTCCGAATTGTTCTTATTTTAGATAGTTCAAACGGTGCAGATGCAGTACTAGCAAAACCTAAAATTAACACTTTATCAGATATTAAAGCGGTTCTTCATTACATAGTATGCTTAAATTTTAAGAAATAAAGCTGAAACTCCTGCTGTCAAACAAAATTATCCGCTCTTTTGATTAAATTTATTTAATCAAATGTTTTTCTCGCTGTTCCCTGCTCC
>JBARZF010000365.1:0-2887 GCA_049649675.1 Rivularia sp. (in: cyanobacteria)
CCAAACTCACTAAACTCTCACTGTCCGATGTTGCGAATGTATCTGGGTTTGGTCTAGCCCCTTCGTTTGAACCCTGTCCGCAAGAGATGGACTTTGAGATAATATTTTAGAACGTTTATAACGCCTCTAATTTATCACAGATCCCGGAAATAGTTTATCTGTTGCCTTTCACACTCACCTGGAGTTTAAGATTTCTGATACGATGAATTGAACTAAATATATACCTCCAAGTGCGTGTCAGAACCCCCACCGTTATACAAATGGAAGCAGTCGAATGTGGTGCTGCTTCTTTAGCCATTATCCTTGCCTACTACAATCGCATTGTCCCCCTAGCGGAACTCCGCATTGAATGTGGGGTTTCCCGTGATGGTAGCAAAGCCTCTAACATGATTCTGGCTGCGAGACGCTACGGTATGGAAGCCGATGCCTTTAAGGCAGAAGATATAGAACAAATTAAAGAATTATCTCCCCCATATATCGTCTTTTGGCAGTTCAATCACTTCTTGGTGGTGGAAGGGTGGAATAAACATTGGGTGTTTCTTAATGACCCCGCAACTGGTCCCCGCAGGATTACTTGGGAAGAATTTGACGAGGGGTTTACCGGGGTTGTGTTGGTGATGGAACCCGGTGATGATTTTGACCAAGGGGGTCGTAAGCCCAGTGTGATTTTCGCCTTGTCTGACCGTTTACGGGGTTCTCTGGGGGCGATTTTATACAGTATTTTCGCTGGGTTTTTGTTGGTGCTGCCGGGATTAGCAATTCCCGTATTTATTCAGGTGTTTGTAGACCAGGTGTTGGTGGAAAACCGTAGCGAATGGTTGCGTCCTCTGATTCTGGGGATGTTACTGACGACGGTGTTTCAAGGACTACTCACCCTGTTACGATTGCGGTATTTACGCAAGCTGCGGATTAAGTTAGCGGTGGGGATGTCTGCCCATTTCCTGTGGCATATCTTGAGATTACCCGTCAATTTTTATGCCCAAAGATATGCCGGGGAAGTGAGTAACCGTGCCAGTTTGAATAATAAGGTGGCGCAGGTATTATCCGGGCAATTGGCAACCACGGTAATTGATGCAGTAATGATATTATTCTACGCTGCCGTGATGTTTGCCTATGACTGGGTACTGACTTTAATTGGGATCTGTTTTTCCGCCATCAACGGCTTGGGGTTGCAGTGGGTAGCCAGACGACGGGTAGATGCGAATATGCGTTTAGTGCAGGATTGGGGGAAAGTTGCGGGGGTAAGTATTGCTGCACTCCAGAGTATGGAAACCTTGAAAGCATCGGCTTTGGAGTCGGATTTCTTTTCCCGGTGGTCTGGTTATTATGCCAAAGCAGCCACCTCCCAGCAAGAGTTGGAAGTCACGAATCAAATGTTAGGGGTTTTACCTGTATTACTTACTTCCTTAACCACCATGTTTATTTTAGTGGTTGGGGGTTGGCGGGTAATAGATGGAAATCTCACCATTGGGATGTTGGTGGCGTTTCAAAGTTTGATGTTGAGTTTCCAGCAACCCGTGAATACTTTGGTAGAATTTGGGACTACTCTCCAAGAATTAGAAGGGGATTTGAATCGGTTGGATGATGTGTTGGGTAATTCTCTTGATCCGGAAGTGGAGAGGGGAAGTGCGGGAAGTGTGGGGAGACAAGGAGAAATTCAAAACTTAAAAGTCAAAAGTAAGAATTTAGAGGGTTATGTGGAGTTACGGAATGTTACTTTTGGTTACTCCCATGTAGATCCAGCGTTGATTGAGAATTTCAGTTTATCATTGCAACCGGGACAACGGGTGGCTTTGGTGGGTGCAAGTGGTTCGGGTAAATCTACCTTAGCGAAACTTATCTGCGGACTTTATCAACCTTGGGAAGGGGAAATTCTCTTTGATGGAACTCCCAGAGGGGAGATTCCGCGAGAAGTGTTGGCGAATTCTGTGTCTTTGGTGGAACAGGATATTTTTCTCTTTGGCGGCACAGTGCGGGATAATTTGACCTTGTGGGATGGCACAGTCCCAGATGAGAATTTAGCCCAAGCTTGTCAAGATGCGGCTATCCTGGAGGCTGTGATGGCAATTCCGGGGGGATATGATGGAGAGTTGCTGGAAGGGGGTGTAAATTTAAGTGGGGGACAAAGACAACGGTTAGAAATTGCTAGGGCTTTGGTGAAGAATCCAGCAATTTTGGTCATGGATGAGGCAACATCTGCATTGGATGCCCAGACGGAACAAATTATTGTGGAAAATCTCAGAAAGCGCAAGTGTAGTTGTATTTTGGTAGCGCACCGCTTAAGTACCATTCGGGATTGCGATGAGATTATTGTGTTGGATGGGGGGAAGGTAGTGCAACGGGGTACTCACGAAGAGTTGTGGGAGGAGGGGGGAGAGTATGAGAGGTTGATTTGTTCTGAGGACGGATAACTCAATCTCGTAGTCAGAAGCAGCAGCTTGGTGCGTAGATTGGGGGATTTTAGCGGTTTTTGACGAAAAATCTTAATTAATATTTGAGTATTAGAAGTTGATTCGTTCAGTAGAGAAATCCGCCTGGGAATGAATTCCCAGTCTCATAGCAAAAGTCATCTAAAAGATGACTAAATATATGTAATCTAATAAAATCTCTAGTTTACTTTAGTAAACTTTAGCTATTAGCCCGGACAATTCATTTCTGGGTAGGTGTGAAAGCTAAGTGGGTGTGCAAAATTATTTGTGTCATTGCGAGCGACAGCGAAGCAATCTCAAAGTGTTGCGATGAGCCGCACCTTACTCTTCGAGAACCCCTCCGGGGAACAGGTGAATGCGTCGTTTCACTATCTCCCTCCGGGAGACGCTGCGCTAACGTTCCACTCGCAATGACAAATGCACAATTAATTTTACCTAAGTACTTAACAAATAAAGGC
>JBARZF010000366.1:0-6423 GCA_049649675.1 Rivularia sp. (in: cyanobacteria)
ATAGTTCTTTTCGGGAAAGTAACTTTTTAGTAATTGGTTTTAGTTTAAGCTGAGTGGGAGTTTGCTGTAATTGCGGTTTGTTATCAACTTGGTTTGAAACTGGCTCTAAGACATCTTCCCAGGTCGGGATTTCTTCTGTATGATTACTTTTATTTTGAGACTCTAAAATTACCTCTAATTCTTGTAAGAGTTCGCGACAAGCATCGCTTCCTGGATCGGAAAGTTCGGTTTTCAAAGCTTCTTGTAACTCGGTTCGCAGCCCTAATAGTTTTAACCGCAGTAACCAAGCTAACTTTGAATTTTTGGTGTTTAATAACTTGTTTAAGTTCGGCATGGGGGATTGGGGATTGGGTTTGAGCGCTTAATCGCCCGCAGCCTCGAAGGCTGGGGCTACAATTACGAAGCCCGCCTTCACGGGCTGGAGTTGGTCACGTTTACGGTATATTATTAAACTTGTTCTTTTTCCTGCTGTTAATAACTAACAACTGACTTTTTATTTTTACAGTTATTGCAACCAGCTTACAGAAATATTTTTTTTAAATGCTATGACATTGATGCCCCATTCCTAATATCCATTCCTAATCCTTAAACCGAAATTTTACTAATACGGGTAAATGATCTGAAGCTTGTTTTACTTCATCAACTATTCTCCATTCAATTACTTCTATATCATTAGGAGTATAAAAAACATAATCGAATTTAACTTCAGGTTTATCCGATGGAAAAGTAGCAATTTGGGGATTATTTAATGCTTCTGGTGGTAAAGCCGATCTAATCGAAGCAGTTTTTAATAAAATATCAACAGTCGGTTGCGGGTTTTCGGATATTCGGGGAACTGTACTATTAAAATCTCCTAGTAACAATACCGGATATTTATCGACGTATTCGGAAAGCAGTTTTTGAATATATTCAGTTTGTTTGCGACGGGTAGGTGCGTCGAAAGCTTCTAAATGAACGTTAATTACAATAAGGGAACGATTATCAACTTTAATTTCGCTTACTTGTGCAACTCTATCTAAATAAAAAGCGTTGTAAAAAAAAGGTTTACTGCCAACTTTATCTAATACTATACGTTTATTTTCAGTGATAGGATAGCGACTTAATACAGCTTGCCCCGATAAAATTCTACCGAAATGTGCGGAAAATGGAAAGTAGGGAAATGGTACGTAAGTTTTATCCCAATTTATTGCTATTCCTGCTTGGTTAAATGAAAATGCTTGGGCTAATTCCGAAACTTGATTGACTTTAAAGGAACGTTTAGAACTTAAATCGATTTCCTGAAAACCAATAAAATCTGCATTTAATGGCTTGAGGGCATCAACAACAGTTTTAAGATTGTCATCAAACAGCTTTTTCTCCCTACTGACGGCTTGATTGTTAGTTAAGCCAGAAAGATAACCGATATTGTAAGTAATAATCGTAAATTCATTTTTATTAGACGCTGGTGTTGAAGCTGGGTAATCCACAATTTCCTCATACTTATCACGGGGGTAAGCGTTAGTTTTTGCCCAGAAATAGAAGACAACAACGGCTAATATTCCTACTCCTAAAGTTATTCCGCCGATTTTTAGTAGAGTTGCGAGAAGTTTCATGTATCAATTATCAGTGAATTCTTGATAATTATACTTGTAGGGTGTGTTACGGCACTCAAGATATATCGTTTAAGGTTACAAAATCGGATATGCCGTGACGCACCATGAGAATTTATATAAAAATGTAAAATTAAAAATGCCGTGACGCACCATTAGTATTAAAATGACCTATCAATTTTCTGGAATATTTGTCAAAGATTTTCAGATACTTAACAAAATACATCTTGATATTCCTCATACAGTCAAAAAGATTAATTCTCCATTTATCGGCTCTGGAATATCAATTCCAGAATACACGAGTAAAAATCCATCTATCGAAGAAATAAATGATATTGCAAAGAAAATTGGCATCAAACAAGATTTGGAATGGATGTTTATTATTTACGAATGTTGGGCTGGTGAAATAGATTATTTATTTGGATATATCAGAAAACCAGAAAATAAAATTGTTTCTATAATTGAATCCAGCCAGGATAAGCTAGAAAATGCTTACATCTCTTTTATGGAAGAATTCAAAATTTCAAAAGATGAAGCATTCAATTTTGAGCCATTTAAAAGAGGTTTTTGGTAAGAATATTAGTAGGGTGCTGTCACGGCACGAGAATGTTAAATCTTAAATTACAATTTTGAAAATGCCGTGACGCACCATCACAATTTATATAAACCAATTAATCCACCTAATATCAGAATAAACGTATTACTAATCAATCCCAAAATCCCAAAAAAATCTTTATAGATATTATATTTAGTGTCTTTTGAAGCCAATTTCTGTAAATCGGTAAAAATAAAAGGTAAAAATGCCATTATTGCAGGAGTAACACAAATTATGATTACATCCCGAACAGATATAATTTGATTCAGATTAGCTCTACAAATAACGCAACTTGCAGAAAGTGAAACTTGAATTATAAAAGGAAAAATATAAATAAATATCCATAAAGGATTGATTATAAATTCATAAACCACTTGCCAAAAATTGATAAATATACTTGCTATCGATAACAATATTACTGTGTGGATATGCATCATCACATAAAAAATGACGGTAAATTCATAGAATATCCACAAAGTGATAAAAAGGATTAATCCAATAGAAAAATCTAAAAACATTGTAGGGTGCTGTCACGCCACGAATATGTTAAATCTTAAATTACAAATTTGAAAATGCCCTGACGCACCATGAGAATTTATATAAAAATGTCAGATTATAAAATCAACAATGCCGTAACGCACCATCATATTTACAATAAAATCCAACATTAAAACGGTGCGTTAGGCGCGAAACATACATATTCCGTCACAATCCAAATTACTAATCGCGCCATAACACACCCTACAATTTATAACTGTTCACTGCTCACTGATAACTGTTAACTGATTAATGCATACCACAAAACGGATCGCGTTCGGCTTCTACATTAGTAGACTGTGGTTGTAAAGTATCTCTAAAAATACATCCTTCTTGTTTGAGAAATTCGGGATTAGTAGATGTCCAATATGGTACTTCAAAGGGATGTACGCGCAATGTTCCTTTAAAGTCTAAGGTGACGTAGTAACGACAAGGGTATTCGCTGCTAACTGCTGGTTGCGGTAGCTCACCAATTAATTCCCAGGTGTTGGATTGGGGATTGCGGAATTGGAAGTAAAATGTGTGTTTTCCGCTGGCTGGAAATGGTGGAAGTTCGGCTATTAAACCGATGGTTTGCGGTTGGTTTGTGTCAATGTCGTAGCGAAATACTCTTAATTCTTTGCTATAGTCTTTATTGGCTTTAAATAATACTGTATGTGCATCTGTTTTTAAGGCGTTTGCTGCTTCGACGACGTTAACGGCGATGTCGCAGATTACTTGTGATTCGTCGGTAATTAATTCTTGATTTCCAATTGCTTTTGCTGCGTCTATGCTGGGAATATTTACTGGTATTAAATAGTGGGGAATTCCGCGACAAAGTAATAAGTCAATGTCCAATTTTTGATTGATTTCAAATTGGACTTTGATATTATTTTTAAAATCGTCTTCGGTGATTCCTAATTTTTTCATTAAAGCGTCACCGTTGAAACTTCCCCATAACTGTAACTTCATCTTTTCAAAGTCTTGTCTTCTGATATTATTGGTTAACTGCATTCCCAACCAATTGCTGCGTAATTTAGCCATTCCTTCTTCGGCTTTGAGTTGATAAAGTTCTTGTCCAGCGTGAAAAATTGGAACTGGACTTCCACCAATAACTTCTCTGACGAAGGAGCAAGGTAGGAAGTAAAATAAGTTTTTGACATCTATATAAAGTTGATTTGCTCCTTTGCGAAGCAAATCTTTGGATTCTTGGGGAGAAAAGCTTAATTGACGCAGTTTTTCAGCAAAGCAAGCTCCGGCGGATGTGGCTAATTTGGTGTATTCTGGTTCAAAAGTAACTCTTTCTTCATTCCAGACAAAGTAATCGGATTTACTAAATACTCGGTAAAGTTCGCGTTCGACTAGTTCTAAATTACAGGTTTTACCAGATAAAATTAACCAGTCTACCTGTTCTTTTTTAGCTTTGGCTTCGTCTTGTTCGATTTGTTCAATAAAACTAATTTCGCTGACAAACCTAGATTTAAAAGCATTTTCAATTAAACCGGAAGCGATACCGACTGCTTCTTGAATGACGGGGGAAGCTGCTTTCTCGAATTGTTCTCCCGTTAAAGTTACACTAATTTTTTCAAGTACGTCTGTGGGTAGTTGAATATCGTTTTGGGAAAGTAATTCTGATATTTGCTGTCCATCTAAAACAAATATTGCTTCTGGAATATCATTTACAAGAAAACGTTTTTGTCCCAAAGCTAACTTGGCATTTTCAGCGTGTTCCCAAAGATCGTAAAATGTTTGAGAGCGGGATGAACGATTTTTCCACCGAGTTGGTAAAACTTTTTCAGCGTCGTTTAAAGCTTCCTTATAAGTATCACCTTCGCGAATTTCTTTATCTACGCAAGCTAACAGCGAACCTTTACGATATTTACCATTATCTAAAAAGCGGCTCTGTAATTCTTCCGGCTGTACTTTCAATACTTCTTTAGGTAAAATATCATCCGCAACAGCACTTAATAGAGAATCGGCGATCGCCACTTTTAAAAGCAAGAATAATCGCAGCGAAATCAATTCCCCACCTAACTGTAAATGACCCGAAGATCCCAACAGTTTTGGTGTAAGTTTATAATAGCGACCACCATCACCTCTATCTTCCGTAGGTTCAAAAGGGTCAATTTCTTCTAAAGTCAGTCGAATTAAAGCTAAATCGGTAGTTCCCCCACCAATATCTAAGACTAAAACATTTTGCCACCATTTATTTCCATCGTGACGACAGCGGCTTTTAAAAGATTCTATTCCTAAATTTAAATCGCCACCAAATTCTTGCCATAAAAAGAAGATAGCAGCCGAAACGGCTTCATCGTAAGCCATTTGTACGTCTTCGATACCCAATTTCTTAACTAAACTTTCGATTTCCCGACGGATAAATGGGGAAGCAATTGTCGGATATGTTAAAACTGCGCGATAAAAGTTACCATCGCTGCATTTTCCGGGATAGCGCTCACGATATTTCTGGGTTAACTCAATCAACTCAGCGTAAGCAGCCTGCAAAAGTTGATTAACCGGAATAGTATCTTCCTTACCATCCAAACTTATATCAAAACTGCGCTCTTGACCAAAATAGCGTTTGGGAGAATGCAAAAAACGTCCGTCAATTCCTTCACCTTGCTTAATCGCATCCAATCTATGCTGATAAGCCAAGTCTCCCAACATCACTTTTACCTTTGCAGGATCTTGAGTTGGTAAAGAAGGTTCTAAATTAATCACCTCCAACTCCGAAGGAATTTCATTTAACCGTCGATCCTTATCCAACTCCACGGGTAACAAACTTTGCCACTCCAAAGCCGGAACCCGAAAAACTTGATGATAAATCTGATTTAATCTTTTACTAGCAGCACGACGGAACCAGCCCAAACGCTTGCTCAGACAGATTTCTATTTCGCGAATTGCCTCTAAAAGCGGTTCTCCTCGTAAAAGCTGTAAATTCACCGGATTAAAATCATCCAAGTTTTTACTGAGATGAGAAAATAACTTTTGCCACTCAGCATCCCAAACATCGCGACTGATGCCCGGTAGCTCATCAACAGGGCGCTGAGTCAACCAAAACGCCAATTTTTCGCTTAACTTTTCCTCTTGTTCGCTGGGTAAAGTATGGGGAGTGACAATCACCTTTGGATCGTAAAGCGTCACCGTCGAATTAGAAGTACCAAAATCAATCGCAAACCAACCGGGATAAGTTATGTCAGATTTTTGCTTTTCCGAAATAACTGACGAAGAGTGATTCAGATTCGGGGGGGTTTCGCTTGTCATATCTTGATTGGTAATTTCTTCAGTAAGTTCCGGATTTCTCCAGCGAGCATTTTCTTCAGCAAAAGTCCAAATATTGCAATCAGCCGCAGCAGTTTTTTTCACAGATAAAATTGCTTTACCCGCATCATCAGCATCGAAATACTCAGCACTCACCCGCAAAGTTAAATTCAACCCCTTGGCTAAAGGTGGATTCCAGATGCAATCATTTTGTCTCAACCGCTGCGGAGAAGTAAGCCTAAGTAATCTATCGGTACTAAAATTTACGCTTTTATAAGCCGATTCTATTTGTTGCGCTAAGGGCGATCGCTCTCCCACAACTTTAATTTCAATCGAAGAAATAAACGGAGAATTAGGACTATCAACTGGTTTGATTTCAATCACCGGCAACAATAACAGCAGCGGATCGGTTTCTTTAGTACGTAATTGATAACGACTGAAAAGTTCTATTTTGACAGGCATTTT
>JBARZF010000367.1:0-17691 GCA_049649675.1 Rivularia sp. (in: cyanobacteria)
GGAGATTTACCCGAATGGCAGCAAATAACTGGTGATGATGAAAAAGAATTAGTAGTACGTCAAACAGTTGGTTTAGAACCTCGTCTGCGAATTTACCAAATTGACAAAGGCGAATTTGTTGTCAACCCAGTTAAATTATCTGAAATCACCCTAAAATCACCAGCTTTGAAAGATGCAGGTTACAAAGACGCGCTGTTAATTGCCAAAAATGGATTGTGGACACCCGCTTATAAATGGCTGCAATTTATCAAGAAACAGCACAAAGGGAAAATATCATCCGAAGTACAAGCACAAATCGACTTTGTTCGCGAACATTCTCAACTTACCAAAAAATTAGCCGATACAAGCTGGGCAAGCCCTTCTCAAGAAGTTTTAGCTGACTTAATTGATGGTAGATGGGGAGAAGGCTTAAAAGTATTTGAAGCATCACCGGAAAATCCCGCAGAAATTAGAGATTTACTAAAATCTGATATAGGAAGAATAGAAAGTCGCATTGATGCAGCATTAAAAGTAAACCCCAATCGTTCCGAAGTACAAGCGTGGAAAGCTTTAATCATTGCATCCCAACAAGGAACAAACCAAGGTTACTACTGGCTTAAAACACAATCTAATATTTCGGGAAAATCGCAAACCTATATTAAAAAGCTTTTGGCGCAAATTTAAGGCACAGTTCGTATTTTGTTCGACTACAAGAGTAAAATTACAATAATTGATACTATGAAGCAAAAAAATGAATTCAAATTCAATTGCAATTTACAATTCAATGGCAGAGTTTTATGCTTCTATGGGAGGAAGCCTAGAACAAGAAGTTGAATTTACTGTTCACCGTTTAGAACAAGTTAATGGCGACATTCCTATAAAATACCCGCGATTTAGAGCTAACTACTACTCTATCATTATCATAAGTAAAGGACGGGGAAAATACTTTATTAATAATCATTGTTGCCGCAACTTAACCTTGTACAATAATAATTAAAAGTAAAACTGATAAATAAATTAATAATTGGATTGTTGAAAAAGTTATTGCAGAAGCTCAAACTTTTTCATCGCGTTCTTCTGTTTTCATACAAGATGTTTCATCACAACTAAGTTTCAAAGAACCCGGTCATTTTTATCGCTTTTTCAAAAAACATACGGGAATGAGTCCTTTTGCTTTTCGAGATAATTTATCAATTAAAAATTGTTGGGAGTTGATTTTGCTCGATATTATATTTAGAAACTCAAAAGAACTACCAAAACCAGTAGGTAAACATTTTGTCGGAATTACGCAGTTAGATTTTACTGATGAAAACAGAAAAAAAGTATTTCCATTTGAAGAGGATAATGCATATAGAAAAATTCCTGTTACTGTATTCTATCCAGCCGGAAGTAATAATGGTCAAGATAGCGCACCTTATTCTTCTTCAGAAATATTAGAGGTTTTAAGTAAAACAACATTTGGCATATTTTCTAAAAGTGTGGCAAAAATAAAAACAAATTGTTATATAAATGCACCAATTTCATCAACTGAAGATAAGTATCCTGTAATTATTTTTAACCACGGTTATGGTTCTTTTGCAGTGCAGAATACGATTTTATGTTCTGATGAGGGCGAGTTCGGGATATATAGTCTTTTCTCTAGGTCATCCTTACGAATCTTCAGGGGTAAAATATTTGGATGGTAACGTAATTAAAATGCATAAAACCATTCAAAATAATTTGAAATTGAGTAGTTCTTCAAAAGAATATAAAAAATTTATTCAAAAAACATCCAAAGAATCTGCAAAAAAATATTATTCTGATAGCCAAGCAATGGAAACAGCAGAATATCTATTTCTGAAAAATAATAAAAATTTGAATGAAAATGTAAAAATATGGACAGCAGATTCTGTGTTTATTGCAGACCAGTTAGAAATGGTCAATCAAGGTAAAATAGAATCAATATTTAACAATAAATTAAAGCTTAATTTAGGAATTGGAATACATGGTCATTCTTATGGAGGAGCAACCGCTGCTCAAACTTGTTTAAATGACGATAGATTTGTTGCTGGAATAAATATGGATGGCGGAACTTGTGGAGATTTTTTATATAAAGATATCAAAAAGCCTTTTATGCTTTTAGGTACTCATTTAAGCAAAAATATTTCCAGAACAACTTATATATATAATACAAAAGATACCTATATAGTGATATTAGATAATACGGCACATTTGGGTTATTCAGATGCACTTTTTCTATCAAGACAGCTAAATATAGTCAATCTGATAGGGAAAAGAGATAAAGATGAATTCCGAGAAATTATTACCAATTATCACTTGAGGTTTTTTGAAAAGTATTTACTTGGAAATCAAGAAATTCAGTTAGCAGAACTCAAATATGATGGTGTTGAATTTAGGCAGAAATTAAACAAACACCAGAATTAACAGCCTTTAAGAGGATGTTTAAACTTATTAAACCAGGTTGGTGGATTTTGCCTGTATAGTAGCGTTAGCGGAGCGTCTAACGGAGGGAGATTTATATTCGCCAAATACTTTCGGACGCATCTTCTAAGAAATTTATAATTCTAAGACAGAAAATATCCATGTACCCACTTTGACTACTTCAGGTAATAGTAGAACAAATAATAAAAATAAATCAAACGTAGAAGCAAAAAATATCGCTTCTACGTACCCTAATAGTGATTAATAGTGCTAAAGTAAAATAAAGCAATATTAATCAACACCAATCGTTAATATTGGGTGCGATATGCATTTATGCATCACGCTCCACGTATCGCAAAAATAGCAGTAAAGCTAAAAATCGCTCTACCAATAAAATATAGCCATAAATATATAGTCAACGCCGGTAGAAAAATCAGCGTTCTAATTACTAGTGCTTGCCATTGGTTTAATTACATAGTAATTAAATATTAAGTATAGGCAAGCACGTGGAGAGTAAATTTAACAAGACTGTTCGCGAGTACAAACATCTTTTTGCTGCTTAAGCTGTTGCAACTTGATCAACAATAAATCCACCTCAGCTTGCAAGTCCATTAATTTAACTTGCTGGTCAACCTGATAGCAAGTACTAGTCGAGGTTGCGTGAGAATATTCGGATTTGCGTTCTGAAACACTAGATACAGACATACTACTAATTAAGTCCAAAACTCTACTCAACACCATTAGAGATATTATAATAGTCTAATTTAAAGAATCATTAAATCTTTGTATAGGTGGTATTAGTTGCTGCAATATAAATGATTTTTTCTTGCTATGCAACATCTATGAAATGACAATATAGACTCAGATTTTGTTCCGAAAATAAAATTGAGAGAGGGGAGAGTGGGGAGAGGGGGTAGAGGGGGAAGAGGGGGTAGAAAATAACAAGTAATTTAAAACTCTTAACTCCTAATTCCTAACTATTCCCAATGCTCCATTCCTACATTCCGAATACCTAAATCTTGACAAAAGTTATCGTAATACTTCCCACCGACACGGTAAAAAGGATAAACTGTCATTCGACATCGCAGTAAAAAATAAGTAGCTCTATAAAATCCCGTGACCTTAAGCCTGTCTGCTGTAAAATCTCATCGTCAACCTTGGCAGGGATTAATTGAACAGTATCGCCAATACCTGCCCGTTAGCGAAAATACGCCGGTTGTTACGCTTTTTGAAGGTAATACACCTTTGATTCCCGTGCCATCGATTGCGCGTTTAATCGGCAAGCAAGTACGTGTTTTTGTGAAATACGATGGTTTGAACCCTACTGGTAGCTTCAAAGATAGGGGAATGACAATGGCGGTTTCTAAAGCCAAGGAAGCTGGGGCTAAGGCTGTGATTTGCGCGAGTACTGGTAATACTTCGGCGGCTGCTGCTGCTTATGCTAGACGCGGGGGAATGCGTCCTTTTGTAATCATTCCTGACGGTTATGTAGCGCTGGGTAAATTAGCGCAGGCGTTGGTGTATGGTGCGGAAGTACTGGCAATTAAAGGAAATTTTGATGATGCTTTGGAAATTGTTCGGAATATAGCCGAGGAATATCCGGTAACTTTGGTTAATTCAGTTAATCCTTATCGTTTGGAAGGACAAAAAACCGGCGCTTTTGAAGTCGTAGATATTTTGGGTGATGCTCCAGACTGGCTGTGTATTCCGGTGGGTAATGCGGGAAATATCACTGCATACTGGATGGGTTTTTGTCAATATCATCAAGATGGTAAATGCGGACGTTTACCCAAGATGATGGGTTTTCAAGCTGCGGGTGCTGCACCGTTAGTAAATGGTGGAGTAGTAAAGAATCCTGAAACTTTGGCTACAGCGATTAGAATTGGTAATCCTGCGAGTTGGGATAAAGCAGTAGCAGCAGCTGCGGCGAGTCAAGGTGAATTTAATTCCGTTACCGATGAAGAGATTTTAGAAGCTTATCGAATTTTAGCTGGTGATGAAGGTGTTTTTTGCGAACCAGCTAGTGCAGCTTCCGTAGCGGGTTTATTGAAGGTAAAAGATCGAGTTCCCACGGGTGCAACTGTAGTTTGCGTTTTAACTGGTAATGGTTTGAAAGATCCAGATACAGCGATTAAACATAATAAAAGTCAGTTTACCCAAGGTATTGAAGCGGATATTAAAACTGTTGCGAAAGTGATGGGGTTTGAGTAATTGGTAATTGGTGGTTGGTAATGGGTAATGGGTAATTGGTAATTGGTAATTGGTAATTGGTAATTGGTAATTGGTAATTGGTAATTAATTCGGTGATTGTAGAGACGCGATATATCGCGTCTCTACATTTATGGGGATAACGGAAAATTTTTGTATGATAGGTGTTATTTCAAATTTTCAATCGTCACCGTTTCTATTTCTTCAACAACCTCAAATCCAAATACCCGCGAATAAAAATATAATTCTGCTTCCAAAGCACGTTTGATATTTTCTGAGTTGCGAAAACCATGTTGTTCTCCCGGAAAGGGAAGGTAAGCAACAGGTAATCCTTTGTTTCGCAAAATATCAATCATGGTTTCAGCTTGGTTTGGTGGAACAACTTTATCTTCCAAGCCTTGTAGAAAAATTACCGGGCAAGTTAAATTCTCAGCAAAGTTGATGGGGGATCTTTGTACGTATAATTCTTTCATTTCTGGATAGGCACCCACCAATCTATCTAAATATCGCGATTCAAATTTATGGGTATCTCTGGCTAAAGCTTCTAAATCGCTCACGCCATAATAACTAGCACCAGCTTTAAAAGTATCGCGGAAAGTTAACGCGCATAACGTTGTATATCCTCCCGCACTTCCACCAGAAATTGCTAGGCGATCGCCATCTACTAAATTTTGTTCTACCAGATATTTGGCACCGTTGGCGCAATCATCTACGTCAACAATTCCCCAATTTCCATCCAAACGCTGACGATATTCTCTTCCGTAACCAGTACTGCCACCATAGTTAACATCTAAAACGGCAATTCCGCGACTCGTCCAATATTGAATTCGATAGCTCAAACTTGAAGATGTAGCCGCAGTTGGGCCACCATGACTTTTAACTAGTAACGGTGGTTTTTCGTCTGTAGGTGCGGTGAAATCTTTGTTTTGCGGTGGGTAAAATAATCCGTAGGCTGTTTTCCCATTGCTGGTAGGAAACTCTATCGGCTGCACTTGGGAAAGGTAGCCGTCATCTATGGCAATATTGCTAGAACGTTGCAAAACTTGTATTTTCTTGGTTGTTAAATCGAGTTGAACCAGTTCGCTAGCTTGAGTTGGTTGTCCTCCGATGAATAAAACCTTTCCTGGTGTTGCTTTTATGCCGCTAAATTCCGTATATGGTAAATCGAAAGTATCGAGTTTTTTTGTATTTACATCTAAGCTTGCTAAATACCAAATCCCTTTCTGGGTATAGCTGCAAATTATTCTGTTTGTTGATTCAATTGCGTATGTAGAAGAACCTAAACCCCATTGTGGCTTGCCAAACTCCGCTGACATCGGGGTCAAATTTTCTACTTCCCTCTGCCGCCAACAATATAAATTCCACCAGCCAGTTTTTTCCCAGATAAAATATAAAGTTCCATCGCTTGACCATTCCGGTTGTCCCGCAGATTCATCCACACCACCGGCGATTTTCTGCATATCGGCGATCGCGCCATCGTCTTGAACCGTACCCACCCATAATTCGGCACTATCCCAAGGCATATTCGGGTGATTCCAAGTTAACCAAGCTAAATATTTTCCATCGGCACTCAAGCGAGGTGAAATATAAAAGTCATTTCCGGATACAAGAACTTGGGGATTTTTGTTTTCTATTAAATCAACAGAGACAATTTGATTTGTTGGTTCTTTCCCTTGTTGTGTATGGTCTTCACAAACGCAAATAATCCGCTGACGCTGACTGTCAACAATTCCATCACCGTAACGCATCGATAATTCAGGTGTGATCGGTTGCGGTTCGCTGCCGGGTTTTTGCTGATAAAGACGTTGATCGATAAAGTTAGAAAAATAGACGTTACCATCAGCAACTGTGGAGGAACCACCACCATACTCGTGAACCCGACTCCGCACGTTGAAACCATCCGGTGTCACAGTGGTTTCACCATCGGGGTTACGTCGGACAATAACAGTACGTCCCTTATCCCAAGCTCGTAACTCGCTCCAATAGATATTATCGCCATCAATTGCAATCTGTCCGAGTCCGATTGTTGTAGAGGTAATTAAATCGGTAGTGATGGGTGATTTCCAAGAACCGTAAGATGCTATTGTCATTTCAATTTTGGATTTTGGATTTTGGATTTTGGATTGTTTTCTAGCTGTGTATTAATTTAGTGATGCTAGAACTTTATTGATTTTACAGCTAATGGATTCTGGTGATTATTTTTGAAAAGCAAGAAGATGTAATTGTTTCGTTTATTAGAAGAATACTGATAAAAAAACCTTACTAGACGCGGAGTACGCAGAGGAAAGAAATAAAGAGAGATATAACTATAAATCTAACAACTTAAAAAATCCTTCCCAGGAAAGCGAATAGTAAAACAACTACCAATTTCTAACTTACTTTCTACCGAAATTGTACCTTTATGAAGCTGTACAATCTCTCGCACAATAGCTAAACCTAATCCCGAATTACCAGTTTGATAGGAACGAGATTTATCGACTCGGAAGAATCGCTCGAATATTTTATCTATATTTTCTGGTGCAATTCCTATCCCTGTATCTTTAAAGTTGACGATGATTTTAGAATTAACTTTTTTAGCTTCAACTGTTACCGAACCTCCAGCAACTGTATAATGTAGAGCATTTTGTAGCAAGTTGATAAAAACTTGTTTTAAAAGTGCTTCATCTCCAGAAAAATATAAATCTTCAGTAAGTTTTGCATTCAACGAAATATCTTTTTCTCGTGCGATCGCTTCGTATAATTGCATTAAGTCAGATAAAATCAAACTTAGATGTACCGATTTTTGATGAATTGCGCTTACTTTGTCAGTACGTGCTAAAAGTAATAAATCTTCTGTAAGTCTTGTCATCTGGTTGGTTGCAGATGCGATCGCGCTAAATTTTTCTTCGTCTTTTTCTCGGATTCCTTCGGGATATTTTAATGCTACTGAAGCATTGGTTTTGATTGCCATCAAAGGGCTGCGTAGTTCGTGGGAAGCGTCTGCTGTAAACTGTTTGAGTCGTTGAAAACTTGCTTCAATCGGTTTCATGGCGCGATTGGTTAACCAAATTCCACCAAAACCGCTTAAAAAGAATGCGATCGCAACCCCACTTTCCAATCCTAAATCTAATCCGCGAATGGTACTATTTAAATCGGTTAAAGATTCGCTAACTCGAACGTAACCAATTATTTTCTCATCTTTTACGTTTATTATAGGTCTAGTAAAACCGCGAATTGGGTAAGGTTTTTTTTGGGTTTGTATTTGAGTTTGTGTTATTTTAATAGGATTAATCGGTTGACTTAAACGGTATTTGCCTTGTTTGGCGATTAATTTACCTTGAGTATCAAACCATTCTATAGCTTGTTGTTTTTCAATTAATATTTCCTCTTCATCAACTTCTAATCCTCCATATCCCAAATCCATATTAAAAGCAGCAGCTTTTGCTAAATTCTTTAATCTATTATTAAATTGATTTTCCAGAGTGTTAATAAAAGTAAAGCGAACGGCAAAAGCAAACGCTATCAAAATAACGGTTAATACTCCTACATAAGCCACCGTTAACTGATAGCGAGTTTTTTTAAACATGGATTAATAAAGGCAATAGGGAATAGGGTTGGGGGGAACAGTGGGAAGAGATAAAAAATTAGCATCTTTAAATACTAATAAACCAAAAATAAAAAGATAATCCCCATAAATAAATTTAGGAGATTTAATAATTTATTCTAAATGTTTGCTTTTATTTACTATATTCAGCCTAACGTAATTTATAAACCAAATTCAGCCTCTATTTTCCCAAAAGGTTCCATCCTCTCATTATTTAAAGGAATTTCAGCACCAATCCCAATCTCAATCGAACATTTATCGCTAGTGCAAAAATCGCGCTTGAATTGTGGCAATAATCCCCATTCTCCATCCGATTGTCCAATTGGGATTTCAACTTCCATATCTTCACCGATTGAGAAAACAGGACCGAGTTCCCATTCGCTAAATTTGCGATCGTTGAGATCGTAGTCAAATTCACCGTGAAGTACGGGATTAGCTTTTACTGACAACGGTATCAGTAATGATAATGCTATTGTTGCTAATTGTAGTTTCATTATTTACTTGTCTGTGGTGGGAGAATATCTAATTACTCGGAATCAGCGTCAGGAATTCGGATACTGCTACGGGGTTTGTTAGCTTTGGCTTTTTCTTCTTCCAATTCATCTTCAATGTAAAGAACTTTACCCGTACCCGCATCAACTATTGCTTCTTTGTTGCCAATTTCCACGTCATAGACTAAACCACCATTTTCAATATCTAGTTCAACCTCATTAGCTTTTCCCCAATCGCTGCTTCTCCGGCTTGCTTCGCTTGTTCGTAAGTAATTTTAGCTAATGGTTTATATTTAATAATTCTTTGTTCTTCTTGTAAATCGTTTGCTTGTTCGGATTTACTATCTATCGTTTCTGTTATTGTTTGTTCATCAGAGATAGAACTGCAAGCTGTAACTGCGGTTGTGCCAAGAATTACAGCTAAAACTAAAGAAATATTATTTTTATTCATCTAAGAACAGTTTGAATTTTTAACTTGAAGTATCTGGAAATATTAATTTGCAGGGTAAATGTCAAGAACTTGAAAAGATTATCCTCGCTTTTCGCTTATTTATTTTGATACGCATCAAATTTTACGATTTATTCAGAAAACGTAAGAAAAACCCTGGTTTCGTACCAGGGTTATTTGGTGTCAAACGTAAATTTTATAAAGCCTTGACCTCTCTCCAAACCTCTCTCTCCGCAGTCGCTACGTACTGCGGGAACCTCCCTTCGGGTTGCGCCACTTGCTACAAGTCGGGGAACCCGCGAGGGCGCAGTGGCTTACCGCAACGCGCTGCTCTCTGCAAGGAGAGAGGCTTTGATTCTTACTCCCCTTCCCTTGCAGGGAAGGGGCTGGGGGATAGGTCTGTATTGGAATCAACCGAAAAACGAAAAGCTACGCAACAACGAAGTTATCTACAGTTAAACTAGCGGCATCAGTACCGAGTAAAACAGCTAAGTCTTGACTATTCGCAGCAATCAGAGCATTGTCACCATTTTGAGTAATACTTAAATCTTCAAACCCAATTCCCAAACCAGCTAAACCAATGACATCCTCACCACTGGTAAAGTCGGTGATGGTATTAACTGAACTGGGAATTTCAGCAACAGCAATCCAAAATTGGTCTGCACCAGCACCACCACTAATAGTATTGCCACCACCAGAGGTAACATATGCTGTATCTGTACCAGCACCACCAAACAGCCTATCGTCACTACCAAGAATTAGAGGTGCAATTTGCCGTAACTTAAAATCGGTGGTTTAGTTTCCAAACTTCTACGAGATAAAGCTCTAATTCGTGCTGCTAATTCTTCTAATTCAAAAGGTTTAACTAGATAATCATCTGCTCCAGCATCTAATCCAATTATTTTATCGGTGGTGGTATCTTTCGCAGTCAGCATCAAAATTAATGCTTTGTATCTAATCTCCCTCAGCTTTTTACAAAGACTAATACCATCTAATTTAGGCAACATCAAATCTAATAAAATTAATTCGTATTCCGTCGCTTGGGTATATTCCCAGCCTTCAACCCCATCTAGAGCAACATCCACTACATGATGCTGATGCTTTAAATCTTCAGCCAAAGGTTCGGCAATGCGATCGTCATCTTCTACTATTAAAATTTTCATCTTTTTAATAACTTTTTTAACAATCAGTAAATGAATAAAACGGTATTAGGATATAGGCCTAATAACTGCTCTTAATCTAATTACAGTTGTAACCGTGAATTCAGTTTCCCATACTAGGTAGAGAGAGTTGGAATAAAAAAACCCGATTTTTTCAAAAAAACGGGTTGCTCAATAGCTCAAATTATTACAACTCATATAAAATTGCTATAGAAGTCGTCATATTTAAAATATTGCTCGTTTCCAGAAAAGCGCGTTATTTTTTTGCGTGTCATTGCTGCGAAGCGTGCAAGTTAAAGTTAAACTTAGAACGATAATTAAAGGAAAATCTTGCCGCATATAGTGTTATAACTATTTGGATTAAAATTTTGAGCCAAGAACATTGGAGGTTGATATCCTCTCTCAATCTTCTTGAAAATCTCCTGCCGGAAAAAAGATGAGTAGCAATTATAGAAAATGGAAGCTGTAAAAAAAAGACCCATAAAACCCAAAAACTATATATCGTTCCTATACACCTACTCAACTAGTTGGGGAACTGCTGGTGATATCTGTTTAATTCGCGAAACTGTCGCTGAGGCAAGTACATCTAAATTCGTAGGCCGCAAAGTCAAACTATCACTTCCCAGAGGAATGGAAAAGCATCGCGTGGAAGGTTTTCAGGTCATAAAAATTGCCGGTCATGTCGGTGACGGACATCCGAAAGATCCAGGCTCGGAATGGGAACCTTATGAAGGTATCGAAAGAGATGTTGCGATGATAGTTTTGAAGCCTTGGGGATTTAAGTTGGCCGATCCGGAGTAAAACCCTTGTCAGTGCAATTTCGGGCTACCCACTAACCGGATGTTGCCCATAAAAAGGTAAAGCTTCCTCCCAATCTGGACGCTTCCCTTGCTGCCAATCCAAATACGCCAATTGCAGCATACTCGTTACCGTCGCAGCTAATCCAGAGTTTGCTTCAATAAGCCGATAATTACCATTCCAATCGGCTAATTTTTCTTCCCATATTTCTGGGGTTAATACCACATCAGGCATTACAACCGTCAGTCCGCTATTATTCGACATAACTTCATAAATCGCACCATACAACATACCTCTTTGTGCTGGCATCTGTACGGCGATAAAACTATCATCATCAACCCGGTTTTCCCAAGCAAATGCTGCCAAAGTAGAAACAGCAAACACCGGAATATTTAATTGTTGTCCAAGAGTTCGAGCAGCCACAACCCCAATACGAGTTCCCGTAAAACCCCCAGGTCCCTTCGCTACAGCAATAAACGCCATATCCGGCCAAGTTTGAGGTTTTACAAAATCTATTAAATATTGATGCATCAAATTAGAAACATTACGGTCTAATTTCCATACATCAGAACGAGAATCATCAGCAAAATTACTGATGGATAAACCTAATTCGGGAGTTGTGGTGTGTAGCGCGAAGGCGTATTTAAGCATTGGGGAGGGGGTAGAGGGGGTAGAGGGGGTAGAGGGGGTAGAGGGGGTAGAATAAAATCTTTTAAATTTCTAATTTCTTGCTCTAACCCTTCAAAAGATTTTAAATCCCTGCATCCAAAATCTAAAATCTAAAATCCCTTAGCTCCTCACTCGTAACTGATAACTGATAACTGATAACTGATAACTGATAACTCTTAGGTAGGAACTAATTCACCGGGACGTAATTTAGACCATTTACCTTTTTCTTCTTTGAAACTCAAACATCCTACAACGTCCCATTCCATTTCAATTATTTCGCCTTCGGTGCGGATATTTACGTTTATACTGGGTTCGTTAGGGTCAAAGGTTGGTGTTTCTGTTAAATGAGGTTGTTGATGCTGTGTTTCTACTGCATTGTAGGTAGCACAGCGGTCTACATAATGACAATTTACACAAATACACATATTAAAATTAACGATTAAGTGTTTGTTTTGCTTTGTTTTTATTCTAGCGATTAGCCACGCTGTTGTTGCCTAACCTTTGAGTTTATTTTTATTACAATGTACGGTTCAATTCTGTCTAAATTTACACCGGAATCACTACCTTTTAATTTGGAATTATTGCCAAAACCGGCTTATTTGGTAGGTGGTGCGGTACGGGATGCTATTTTAGCAAGAAATCGAGAATATCTGGATTTAGATTTTATTTTACCTTCAGAAGCGGTAAATGTAGCTCGCAAAATAGCCTTCGTGAGTCAAGCTGGTTTTGTTTTACTCGATGAGCAAAGGCAAATTGCTCGCGTGGTGTTTCCCAATGCTACGGTTGATATTGCCCAACAGGAAGGCGATTCTCTAGAAACTGACTTGCATCGGCGGGATTTTACAATCAATGCGATCGCCTACAATATTCATACTCAAGAAATTATCGATCCGTTAAATGGTGGTGCAGATTTAGAAAAGGGTATTTTACGCATGATATCACCCGCTAACTTAGAAGATGATCCTTTACGGTTAATGCGGGGATATCGTCAAGCTGCACAATTGGGATTTACTATTGAAGCAGAAACTCAATCTACAATTCGCGCTTTAGCTTCTCATTTAGAAAAAGTTGCCTATGAACGAATACGGGTAGAATTAGGCTATATGTTAGCTAATCCCCAAGGAACACCTTGGTTAATAAAAGCTATTGAAGACGGTTTACTAAAATCTTCTTTTGAATACGCTACATCGCAAAGCTGTGTTTTGGTTGCAGAAATTGACAAAGTAGCTTTGCAGCTTACCTTATATTTTCCAAGTTTGAAGGAAATACTGCAACAAAATATTAGAGATACTGTAAAAACAACTTGGTTGGGTATCGCCAAACTAGCTTGTTTAGTTAACTTAAAGCCAGAAATAGCAGAAGCGGAGTTAGAAAAACTTACCTATAGTAAAGCGGAAATCCAAAGCGTAACTACAGCCTTGAGAACATTTCCCAAGCTCAATGCACAATTATCCTTGAGAGAACAATATTTTTTATTCAAAGAAGCGGGTAGCGTATTCCCGACTACAGCCATTTTAGCAACAGCTTATGGTAATGTAGTCAGGGATATGTCCGAAGACAAGCCACTGACAACATACGCATCTTTACTATCCCGCTACTTAAGCCCTGACGATCCGGTTGCACATCCCACTCAATTGGTAAGTGGGACACACATTATATCATCATTAAACATACCTTCGTCACCACTTATAGGTAAATTGCTGACAGAAATTGCAGTGGCACAAGTTGAAGGCAAGATTTCGACATTTTATGAAGCGATAGAATTTGCAAGAAAGGTAATAAGGGAACAGGGAATAGGGAACAGGGAATAGGGGATTGGGGATTGGGGATGGGGCATAGGTTAAAGGTTAAAGGTCAAAGGTATAATAACTCCTCATTCCTAACTCCTAACTCTTAACTCCTAACTCCTAACTCCTGTTCCCTATTCCCTATTCCCTGTTCCCTCTTAAAACGTTTAATTATTAGCTTTTTCTACCAATTTCTTAAAATACAAATACGCTTCTTCAGGTGTTAGCGCTTCTGATTTATCATCATGGGCGATAAAGTATTCTCTATTGTCGGGGAAGAAACGTACTGTGAAACTTGGTATTAAACCTAGTTTCAAAGCTTGTTTGCCTAGCTCATCGGTAGTTTCAGCTAAAGAATATCCGTCGTGAAATTTGGAAGCAGACATTTTTCTCCTTTTTTTAATTAATTATTTATCTATTTATGAATAATTTTTGATGCCAATTTTTTTTAAAAGGCACCAAAAACCAGAAAAATTACATTTCCTGCTGATATTTCTCTAAAATATCTACCAAACTAACTTGGCATTGTGATGGAACCAAATCTAATAAAGATATTTCACTTTTACCGCCACCTATCTTGATAGGGATAGATTGTAAAACATGAATGACATCATCTTCATCCACGGATTTATCAGAACTTATTAAAGGATAAACTTGTTCGGCGACGACGGTATGCAGTTTGGCATCGGACAAATAAAGGTGCCACTTAGCGATATCTATATAGACATTTTCGCCAATTTCAGCGGCTAGGGCTTCCATGAATTCTGCGTTGTTAGACATAGCCTCAAAATAGTTCTATAGAGTTAACGCCATAAATTGATAAGTTTTGTGAGAATTATGCTGAAATTCTCAAGTTAACTCTACCATCACAAGTTGCGATCGCCTTTACACTGATAGTCCATCTTTAGGTAGATTTTGGATTATCTGAATAATCTGCGATGACTGAAATATAAATCAGATGGGAGACTAATATCCCCAACCAACTTAATGTCAGAATGGGCAACCACTCCCAGTTAGTTGAAAGAAAATTGTGAAAAAACCACAAGCTGGAATTAAATAAAGCGAATGTCGCTACGTGAACGGCGAAATTCATTCTATCCTCTAGCTTACGGTAAGCTGGGTCGTTTTTGCGGTCTGGTTCGCGGGGCCAACGTGGGGGCATAAATATTAATTAAAAAATTAACAATCGGTTATTTCTATAATTTTAATGTTATCCGTGTCACAAATCTAATTTACTTAGAATAGAAGCAACAATCCAAAATCCAAAATCGGTATGGCTATCTTTGAGTAATATTGGTGGTTCGTAACGGGAGAAAAACGTCATTACGAGCGAAGCGAAGCAATCGCAGCGGTTGGGATTGCTTCGCTTCGCTTGCAATGACAATTATTTGTTGATATATAACGAGAAAAATTTTAAATAAAAAAATCGCGCACTTTATTGGTATCCCCTTCGTAAATATCTCAGGACTAGACTGCTCAACTCAAGCGGTCTCAGGTACTATACGCTTATTCACTTCACGGAAGTCAAACCGGAATAGCGTATAGTACCTGAAAGACCGCACAGTCAAGAGCAGGCTAGTGATGCGTGTCTGGACTATACACAAGGATGACGATACATCATCCGGGTTGCAAGGATTTTTCTCTAAATTGGATTTCGGATTTTAGATTTTGGATTCTAATATCCTTAAAACAAAATGAGATTATTTACCAATTAGTGCGCGATTTATTTAGTTTTTTTGTTTAATTATTTAAACTATTATTGACACTGACGTGCGTGTTGCATTCGCAATGCCAGAATGTGTTCGCATGGCCCTTTAAACAGTTTGTTTTGTTTATGCCAGTTGCAAGTACATTCTGCATTTATTATACGTTCGTCAGAATCAATCGTCAAACTTGGATTGTAAGTTTTATTTGCGGTATTAACAGTACCTTCTAAAGTTGTTGTTTTATCTCTATCATTTACCGATGAAACCTTTACCTTATTGCTATTTAGAAACTTGGTGGCGCTTGATTCTCGTTCGTTGGCAAAGCGCAATCTATCCATTGGTAAGGGTTCGCGACTCAATTCTCGCACGCGATACACTTGTTTATTCAAGTCGTAGATAACTCTTCCTGCTTGCGTGTAAACACTTAAAGCGCCAGTCACCGCAGCACGACTTAAATTCAACCTTTGCGCTAAACTATCGGCTGTTTCTTGCCAGTTTTCTCGCAAACCGTTAAAAATCAACTTTTGCGTCCATTCATCGACATCAGCTCTGGGTGCCATTAAATCAAAGTTACCAGATTGCGACCAATCATTTGCAGTCCAACCGGATAAACCCAAGGTAAAAGACATATCTCCTAAGTCAGCGACGTAAAATGATGGCATTCCGGTACCTAAAAGATGCACGGTGAATTTTTTGGCTATGGGAATCAGTCTTTCGAGGATGTGTAAACGTCTTCTTCCCCATACACGAATAGTTTCTTCTTGGTTTCCGGTGTAAGGCGATCGCGCACATACTACTTCAATATCCCACGGTTCAAACACGATTCGCACGGGTTGCCCTGGTTTGAGGTGATAGCGGATGCTGCGGGGACCTTTTTTTTCTTTGTGACGACGCAAAACCAAGCAGATATTATAGATATCCATTGGATGTAAGTCGAATTGAATGCTGGGTAAACACATTGCGGAGCTTACTTGTAAAAAACCTCTTACCCAGCTATCTGGTAAATCAATTTTGACTTCTTTATAAGCTTCTTCGTTGGTGGTTTGAACTTCAAAACCGGATGGATCTACTTGAAATTGTGTAGTTTTATAATTGCGGATTTTTTGAAATTCATCGTATAAAGCGGCGGAATAATCGATGTTTGTGGTTCCACAAGCGAATTCGTTGATGTTTTTGAAAACTTCGTAACTAGCACCTAGTCTTCCATAAGTTGATTCGTCTTCGCTGAAGCATTCAAAAAATACTTCGTCGGGGTGTACTGTAATTACTGGATCTAATACGTACCATGCATCTAAGTCTTTTTTATAGAGATAATTAAAGTATTTTCTTTGTGCCTGATAATAAGGACGAAATCTTTCGCGTCTTTGTCGATATAATTCGTTTAATTCTTCTTGTAAAGGTTGTATTTTAGCTGCGACTTCTTGTCTGGCAACTGCAACTAAATCCCAGTCGATTTCATCTTGTTGTTTGCGCCATTCTAGATATGCTGTTTTATCTTTTGGTTTGAAACGTAAGTCGGATACTACGACATCATGTAAAGCGCTGATTGCTTCGCGAAAGGAAACGTTTTGATGTAATTCTCCGACGAAGAAAGTAGGGGGACGTTTGGTGTCTGGAGAAAATGACATTTGCGTGTTGGTGGCGCTTTGATTGACGGATGTGTTGCCTTTATACGAGTAGTTAAATTCCATTTTTTTGGCTTTTTTATTTATTAATTAGCTTGACTGAAAGTGGAGGGAGGAGAGGAAGAGGAAGAAGAGGGATTTATATATTTTTGAACGCAGAGGAGCGCAAAGGTAGACGCAGAGGAGCGCAGAGTTTTTTCGCTCCTAACTTTTTTTACATTTTAACTTCTTACTTCTACTACTGGTTTAATTTCAATTGGTAATGCTAAGTGAGGATAATTTTTATGAATTTTCAGCATGATTTGTATGGCTGATGATTTATCGGCTACTGCCATTGTTATTGATTGGCGCGTCATTATTTCTGCTACTATTTTCGCAGCTTTTTCGCTTTTTTGGGCTTCTGCTTCAAGAAATGCAAATGTCCGTTTTTTGGCGACGCTGCCGCGATTGACGCGAGATAATATGCTGATAAAAAATGGTGCTAGCTGCTGTAGTTTTTCGGTGTCGTCTTTGGCGTAGGTTTCGAGGTAGTTTGTAGCAAATAACTGCATATCGGCTGATGGATGTTCGCTGAATTTTAAGAGGTATTCTTCTCCGTCTAAACTTTGGAAGTTTCGGGTTAGTAAATCTCTTCCGAGTCTTCTTGCTTCTTCTCGCACGCTATCACAAATGGTTACTAAAACTTCGGGGGTAAATTCGTTTTCTCCGAATTCTGTTGTGAATAAATTAAATGCAAAGTTGCGGGAATCTTGCCATTTTGCTTCTAACATTCTCACTGCTGCTACCATTTCTTGGGAATCGGCTCGCAGACGGTTT
>JBARZF010000368.1:0-8296 GCA_049649675.1 Rivularia sp. (in: cyanobacteria)
GGACGACTACCTGAGACACCACAGAAATTATTTTATGTGTCTACTTGAGCAATACACCTGGAGTCAGCTTTAGGATCGCAACCTACGATCATAATTCTTTTACCCATCTCAGCCATAGCTGCAAGAGTATTCTGAGATGTAGTGGACTTACCAATACCACCTTTTCCGTAAAATGCTATTTGTCTGATATTTTCGTCAGTCATTAATTTTCTCCTGCGATTAATTGGTTTATTGAGTGGGTGCAGTGGTTGTTGCTAGTTGTCACTCCTGTGAGGAGGGTGACTTGCTTATAGAACGTCGCGGGTGGCGCACGCTCTACAACTATTTGCTGTAGATTCATTTCGTAGTTGTTGGTTGTTGGTTGTTAATAAATATTTATCAGTTTTCCAATAACAGTTAACTGTTAACTGTTAACTGCTGACTGATTCAACTGTAATGTTATTGCCGATCCGTTCTTTTAATTTAGCTTCGATGGCATTTTTGAGAGTTGCCAAGCTGCTAGAACAGGAACCGCAAGCGCCTTGAAGTGTTACTTTTATGGTATCGCCTTCTACGTCGTAAAGTTCTACGTCTCCCCCATCGGCGATCAAAATGGGTCTTATTTCTTCATCTAATACTTTTTGTATAAGTGCTATTTTTTGCACTGGTGTTAGCGGTTTTTCGCTAATCTTGCCGTTTGTATTACCGTTGCTGGATGTTTCCTGAGCGGTAAAGTGAGAACTTCTTTGGTTTTCGATGATTATGTCATCAATGGTTGCCAAACAAGTTCCACATCCGCCACCAGCTTTAATAAAGTTCGTAACTTCTTCTGCGGTTGTAAGCTTATTTTCTTTTACAATACGTTTAATTTTAGGCTCGGTGATGCCGAAGCAGGTACAGATGATAGCTCCTTCGTCATCTTCATCATGAGCCGCAATCGGAATACCTTTATAGTTAGAGATTGCTGCTTCTAAGGCTTCTTGCCCCATTACCGAGCAGTGCATTTTTTCTTGAGGTAATCCGCCTAAGAATTCGGCAATGTCTTTGTTAGAAATATTGAGGGCTTCATCTATTGTCTTGCCCTTTACTAATTCTACCAGAGCTTCCGAAGATGCGATCGCACTTGTGCAACCAAATGTTTGAAATCGAGCATCAAGGATTTTGTTTGTATTTTCGTCTACCTTGATATGCAGTCGCAGTGCGTCACCGCAAGCAATACTACCGACTTCTCCGACAGCGAGTTTAACTCCTGCTTCGCCGTTATCTTCTAAAGTACCCTGATTTTTTGGGTTGTAAAAGAATTCTAATACTTTATCTGTATAGTCCCACATAGCTGTATTTTGAGTAATGAGTAGAGTAATGAACTATGAACAATAAATTAGTACGGAAGTGGGAGTTCGGGGGAGAGTGGGATAAATCCTTAAACTCCTCACTCCTAACTCCTCATTATTAACTTTTAATGTTGAGCCAATGCTTGTTCTTGATCTTTGAGCCAAGCCGCATCATCGTTTTTGAAGGGTGATAGCTCGCGCAGACGGCTTACGATGGTGGGTAATACTTCTAAGACTGCATCAACATCAGCTTCAGTATTGTAACGAGAAAGGCTAAAGCGAATAGAACCGTGCAAAATTGTGTAGGGTATTCCCATCGATCTCAAGATGTGGGAAGGTTCTAAGGAACCGGAACTACAAGCCGATCCGCTTGAGGCACAAATCCCGTGCTGATTTAGTAATAGTAAGATTGCTTCGCCTTCGATATATTTAAAACCAATGTTGGAAGTGTTAGGTAATCTCTGCGTTCCGCCACCATTGATTTGACATTCACCAATTAATTCTATTATAGCATTTTCTAGGCGATCGCGTAAAGTTTTTTGTCTTTTTCCGGCTGATTCTAAATGTAACAGTTCGAGTTCGGCAGCTTTACCTAAAGCTACGATTCCGGGTACGTTTTCGGTTCCCGCACGTCTGCCGCGTTCTTGCCCTCCACCAATTACCAAAGGACGGAATCTGACTCCTTTTCGCACGTATAATGCGCCAATTCCTTTTGGTGAATGCATTTTATGACCGGAGAGTGTCAGCATATCAATGGTGCTGTCTTTCATATTAAGGGGAATTTTCCCTACAGCCTGGACTCCATCAACATGAAACAGTGCGCCATGCTTTTTAGCTCGTTTGCCAACTTCCTCTACCGGGAATATCACGCCGGTTTCGTTATTAGCATACATAACGCTTACCAAAGCGGTATTATCAGTCAGCGCTTCTTCTAATTCATTTAAATCTAACTGCCCTTGACGATTCACCGAAAGATAAGTGACTCTATAGCCTTGCTTTTGCAGTAGTTTGCAAAGGTTAAGTACTGCGGGATGTTCTACCTGGGTTGTAATAATGTGTCGCTTATCAGGCTGTGCTTGGAGTGCAGCCCGGATAGCAGCGTTATCTCCTTCAGTTCCACCACTATTAAAGACAATTTCAGAGGGTTCTGCACCAAGCAAAGCTGCAACATTTTCTCTAGCTTGCTTTACTGCACTACCGACTCCTCCTCCAAAGGTGTGCATACTTGAAGGATTGCCGTAATTTTCGCTTAAGTAGGGCAACATTGCCTCTACAACTTGCGGATCTACTTTAGTAGTAGCGTTATTATCTAAATAAATACAGTCTTTTTTTTGCATAATTTTAATATCTCTAAGAATACTGAGCGAATAAACGGTGTTTTTTTTACTGTTTTTTTATAAGCAGTATGAGAGAGGGAAGAGTGGGTAGATAATTCTTACTAACTCTTGACTGCTCACTCCTCACTGTTCACTACTAACTGTTCGGAGTATTTTTGGGAATAAATGTTAAACCAGTTTTCCCAGTAATCTGTTTTATTCGTGACTTGTGATATTACATTTTTGTAATTTTTAAACCAGTTTTCCCAGTAATCGGATGTTATTTCTACGCAACCGTCAAATGTGGGGCAACCCGCTTTACATTGAGGTACTGAATAAATGCTATCAACGCAGTTTGTACAAAGCTCCGGGTCAATCCAGGGGCGATCGTCAACTATTTTGATTGCGTTGCTGGGACATATGGTTTTACACAAATCACAGGAAATACATTTGTTGGTAATTTTATAAGCCACTTTTTACACCTTTATGAATATACTTGAATTGAGGTAATGGCAGTGGGTAATGAATGATTGTTAATTTTAGATTTTAGATTTTAGATTTTGGATTGAATCTAAATCCAAAATCTAAAATTATTAACTTTTACTGATTATTAATTGCTTCTTTATAAAACTCTAGAGCAACTTTATCAATTACGTCGTAAGCTTCAACAGCCTTTATTCCTGCTTTTTGAAGTTCATCTTTGGGACAATCCCCAATTTTGGAAACCAATACTGCTCGACAATCAGCAAGTGTTTTAATGATATTTTCTAAAGTGGCTTCTTCACCGTATCCATCTTGACAGAAATGGTCAACTTTACGATGCCCGATGAATTCTACTTTTCTACCATCAACTTCGTAAATTTGAAACTCTTTGGCGTGTCCAAAGTGTTGGTTAACTATACCACCACCTTTAGTTGCTACTGCTAGCAGCATTTTTTCGCCAGTAAGTTCTAAATCGAAGGTTTCAAGTCCTTTTTTGGCTGCTTCGAGTTCGGCTCTTGTTTTTTCAATGCCTTGATGAACTTCTTGACGCTGCTCCAAATTATATTCTGGAGTCATTTCCATGAATTTCTCTTTGGAAAATTCTTGAGAACGGTCTTCTCCTAATAATCCTACTGCGTCTGCACGACACTGACGGCAATGGCGCATCATTTTCATGTTACCAGAACATTTGTCTTGTACTTCTTTTAATTCTTTGGAAGTAGGACCGCGTTGTCCGTTCAATCCAAAGTGAGTACCGTGTTCTGGAGCGCTAATCAAGGGCATAATATTGTGAATAAATGCGCCTCGTTCGCGGACAGCTTTGTTTACTTCGGGAAGATGATGGTCGTTAACTCCTGGAATCAATACGGAGTTAATTTTACAGAGAATATCTGCTTCGCGAAGGAGTTCTAAACCTTCCATCTGTCTTTCGTGCAGAATTCTTGCTCCTTCAATTCCTCTGTAACGCTTGCGCTTGTAGTGAACCCAAGGATAAATTTTTGCTCCGATTTCAGGATCGACCATGTTGATTGTAATTGTTACATGGTCAACGTTCAATTCCTTGATCCGTTCTACATAATCCGGTAGCATCAAACCGTTAGTTGATAGACACAATTTAATGTCTGGTGCTTGAGAATGAATCTGCTCAAACGTGCTGAAAGTCTTCTCTGGGTTTGCTAAGGGGTCCCCAGGACCAGCGATTCCTAACACTGTCATTTGAGGAATCTTACCTGCAACTACCAGAACTTTTTGTGCTGCTTCTTCTGGTGAGAGTAATTCGCTAACTACTCCGGGACGACTTTCGTTAGCACAGTCGTACTTTCGGTTGCAGTAATTACACTGAATGTTGCAAGCAGGAGCAACGGCAACGTGCATTCTTGCATAGTCATAGACATTCTTATTTAAAAGTTTATAAATCGGTGCTAATCGTTTCATTGATTAATTAAGTTATCTAAAAGTTTACTATTTTAATGCTATTGATATTAGAAATATTGATAAAACATTAAGTCAGTTTTATCAATTGGTTTACTAATAGTTCGCTAATTTTATATAAGTCACTAAATACTGTAAGCAAATGTACAAAATCAGAAAATAAAAAAGCAGCTATTAACTGCTTCTATGACCTTATTTAAAAGGTTTGTATCATACCCTCAAAACTGTATCTAGCAAGTTTATTTTCTAATTCAGCTATACGTTTTTTTAATCGAGTGTTTTCATCTTTCAAAGCGTCAATTTCGTGAACCTCTTCAAAGGTTTGCTCAAATGCTTTACGTGTATTTTCTAAACTAAACCATTGCTGATAAACGTTAGTATGCATTTGTATGCTATGACCTAAATTATTCGCAGCAGCTTTAATCGGAACTCCTTGTAAGTGCGCTCTAATGGCACAAGCATGTCTCAAATCATATGGCGTAAATGGAACAAGGGCGTATCTGAAATTATTAGCTATTGTAGCTACCCTATCTTTTAGTTGATTAGCTGTTTTCCAGGAATTAGAAAAAACTCGAAGTTTGTCGATATTTTCCTGATTTGTTAAATCAAAAAGTTCAATCCACTCAGGCACGAACGGAAAAACTTCTCTATATCCAGTTTTGTTTGATTCATGAACTTTAAAAGTATTGTGCTTATTTTCAGATGATATTAACCAATCTAAATCTGGATTGTTAATTACTTCTCTAGGTCGTAATCCATATATTGCTAATAAAGAATATATTGTTTGATATATTCTCCAATTTTCTCTATAAATAGGACTCATTTTAGGAATGCGAAGATAATGATTTTTAAAAAAGAATACAGAACTTGATATCTGTTGATCGGTTGGGATATTCCTTTTCTTTGGCTTATAGGATATTTTTAAATCCGAGAAATTAGCTTCAATGTTTAGCATTTTGCATAAAACATTAGCTAAAGCTATTGCAGATATCCTATTGGCAGAAGAATCTATTACCTTTATTTTTTCTCTCAAAGCAAAGATTGTTATAACCTCTTTTCCTCCAAAATAATACCTTAGGTTCCTAAGCTGAGTATTAAAGGTATTTTCGCTTTTTATTGTTCGTTTCCTTGTTTCAAAGTATCTTTTTTCAAACTGTTTGTAAAACTCGTCAAAAGTAACATTGTTATTTTTTTGGGCTTGCTTTCCTAAATATTTATCAGTCCAAATAAAAGTTTGACGAGCAATTAATTTTCCCAACTCATGCGCTTCCTCTTCAGCAGTTTTCAACCCGTCAAAGCTAGCTGGTATACCGAGACTTATTGTGTACTGCTTTTTATCTCTACCCTGTCTATGAGTATCATCTGGTTTAAGTGGAAGTGTAGCTCTAAGTTGTATTCCACCTTTTTTAGCTTGCAAACTAACTTTAGTTTTGCTAGACTTCAGCCGTTGATTAACCTTGAGTAATTCTTGTTCAAACTTCATGTCGTAATGCTTTTTAGTCTCTTTTACATGATGCATTACCCCTAGGTGACTTCCATCAGTAGTTGCAGGTGGCTCAAAGTCACTAAAAACCTTATGTTGTAAATCTTCCATTAGTTCCCTAAGAATTCCCTAAAAAATTACTTAAAAAATGTTCTAGTTAAACAATTAATTAAGCTAAAACGTTTGTAGAAAACATTTTATGGAAATATAGGAATCTTAGTCAATCATCAATCTTGCATAGTGGTGATGAGCTTCTTCGCTATAACAAGGATGTTTCGCAATCCGCTCTTTTGTTCTCTCATCGATTTCGATGGTGGGGCTGCTATTATCGTCGCAGCCAGTTCCACAACCACCTTTTTTAGCTTCCGCTGGTGTAGCTGTAGATTCGCGCTCAGTTGGGGTGAAGATTCCTGTTGGAGTAGACGGTGATGTCATGAAGGTTTCGCGTTCAGTCACTGGACAAATTGCCTAGTGGGAGATGCCATCGCTGCTGCTTAAAGCCAGGAATCGAAGTAGCGACAGGTTTGAGCTTTACCCGAAAAACTCGCTATCGTTTTGAAGCGTGAGTTAATCGAGGGGTAAAATCCCGGTTTCTCGGCTGGTGTGTGTCAACGCTTGAGATAACCGAAAGGTACCTTTTTCAAGCTCTAACCGCCGCAACTTCTATTTACAGGGCATGGTGCTATCTCATTACTAAACTAAGCAGTCAAAAGTCTTATATACCAATGCTTTCGCTTTTGGGCTTAGTAAAATTTACTAAAAGTTGACTAAATCAGCTTATTTTGAACTCTCATTTAATTCATCTGAATTGCTAATTTGATTTACAAAAATAGTTGACTAAATATTTACTATTGACTTTGTAAGGTGCTAGAAATATCTTATATTCATATTAGCAGCCTTTAGATTTTATGTTTTTGCACATCAAGTAATAAGCAAGTAAAGTGGCGATCGCCATTAGCCGAGTAGAAGAATTTTTTACTAATGGAAACGAAATCAAACCCGGCCCGAAAGTGTCTACCTAATTTATTTTATCTTGAGCAAGCTGCAAAAACTAGTTTAGTGCGATTCGCTTATTCGTTAGGTTACGAGTCATAAATAAACCTTAATCAGAATATATCTGCGATCGGTAAAATCCTGATTGCAGATATGAATATTAATGAATATACAATAGACATCTCCGGAAATGAAAAAAACCTCTCTCCAAACCTCTCTCCGGAGCAGGAGAGAGGCTTTATTTTCCCCCTTCCCTGGTAGGGAAGGGGGTTAGGGGGTTAGGTTTCTATGTAAGTTTGAAACTATACAAATGTTTTCCGAAGATGTCTAACATCTGCAATAGTTTGTATGTCTAGCTCTAAACTACAATATTTTGTAGCCTTAACTGCATAACTTCCGTTTCTAGTTGTGCTATTCTCCTTTTAGCTTCAGTAAGCTGGTTTTCACATTGTTCAAGCTTGCTTGACTCATCAAAAGCACTATCAAAAGCTTTTCTTCTGTTTTCAAGTCCGAACCATTGCTGATAAACCTTAGTATGTATCTCAACTGTGTGGCCTAAATTGTCAGCCGCCGCCTTAATTGGAATTCTTTGTAAGTGCGCTCTAATAGCGCAAGCGTGCCTCAAGTCATATGGCGTAAATGAGAGTTTATATAACTTAAAGAAATCTCCAAGTTTGCTAACTTTATAATGTAAATCCATCGCGGTTTGCTCCTCTAAAATATACTTTTTAAGCAAATTGAGATTCTCTTGATTTTTCAAATCAAATAATTCAATCCATTCAGGCACGAATGGAAAAACTTCTCTGTATCCAGTTTTATTTGATTTATGAACTTTGAAAGTATTGTGCTTATTTTCAGATGACATAAACCAATCTAAATCGGGTTGATTAAATATCTCTCTAGGACGTAAACCATAAACAGCCAGTAATCCAAAAATAAGTTTATTGCGCTTGCAAACTTTTGAAGATTTATCTCTGTTGCATGGTTTTATCTTTTCTAAATATGAATCAATTAAATTGATTGAATTAACTATTCTTTTATCATCTGGTATATCTCTGTTTTTAACTTCTTGTTTGATTTTCAGGTCAGAAAAATCATTACTTATATCAAGTGACTTACAAATAAAATTAGCAATGATTATCGCAATACGTCTAGTGTTAAATGTGTTAGTTTGTTTGATTTTTGCATTCAAAGATTCTACTGTTACAACATCATCTGAGTAAAAATATCTTTTAAATTTTCTTTGATAATCCAGAAAACTGTGTTCGCTTCTAATTGTT
>JBARZF010000369.1:0-9752 GCA_049649675.1 Rivularia sp. (in: cyanobacteria)
GAATCCGATATTAAACGCGAGCGATGAAATTCATGTCCGTAAATTGTTTTTCCTGCATCTACTAATAAACTATTTTGTAACGCTACAGCGCGACGATAACCCAAAGTTAAACGCTTATCCATTACTGCTGTTGTCGGTAAAACTCCTACCATTTCCCAAGATTTACCGCTCATATCTATCAATTGCTCGCATAGATACATCAAACCACCACATTCAGCTATTGTCGGCATTCCTGAAAAAATAGCTGCTTTTACTGCATTCAGTGCTAAGGTATTTTCTGCTAATGCTTGCGCGAAAACTTCTGGAAAACCACCTCCGAAATACATTCCTCCAATATCTTTGGGTAATTCTGTATCTTCCAAAGGACTCCAAAAAACTAATTCAGCACCTAAATTTTCTAATAAGTCTAAATTGTCTTGGTAGTAGAAATTGAAAGCTTTGTCATAGGCTATGGCGATTTTTGGAGAGGGGGGAGAGGGGGGAGAGGGGGGAGAGGGGGTAGAGGGGGGAGAAATTTCTGTTCGCAAAAGTGGGAATAATTTTTCCCAGTCAAAGCAAGTTTCGCCGAGATTTACTAGTTTATTCATTACTTGATTTAATTCGGGAAGTTCTGCTGTTGGTACTAAACCTAAATGTCGATCGCGAATTGTTATATCATCTTGCCGCCTCAAAACACCAAAGATTGGGATTTGCAAAGGTTCGAGGGCATTTTTGAGCAGAGATAAATGGCGATCGCTACCGACGCGGTTTAATATTACTCCGGCAATTTCAATGTCTTTATCAAAGCAGCGATAACCGTGAACAATTGCTGCAACTGAACCAGATAAGCGACTGCAATCAATTACTAGTAATACAGGTAATTTTAATAATTTAGCGATATGAGCCGTACTTGCAAAATTATTAATCTCTTCTTCTACTAAGTGTGGGGTTTCTTTCTTCTCAACCCCTCTCTTTAATAAGGAGAGGGGCTGGGGTGAGGTTTTAACACCATCAAATAAACCCATTACTCCTTCAATTAAAGTATATTCACTTAATTTTGAGTATTGATAAAAGCATTTTTTTACATAATTTTCTGAAGTTAAAACAGGGTCTAAATTACGACAAGCACGACCTGTAACATACTTGTGAAACATTGGATCGATATAATCTGGCCCCACTTTAAAAGACTGCACCTGCAAACCACGCCGAGATAAACACGACAAAAGGGTAAGCGTAACCGTAGTCTTACCCACCCCGCTGCGTTCCCCTGCAATAATCAAAGACATGAAGTATGAGTTAGGAATTAGGAGTTATGAATTATGAATTTTACAGGTATTTTTGCCTATTATTCGTTAAAAATTGTTTTTAATTCCTTATGCTATGCCAAATAGAAGCGGCACGATTTGAGGTCAATGTGATTTATGTCATGGATTTTAGTGACTATAATCATCCGTTTTAGTAACTAGAATCATGAAATATGAAACATAATATATTCGTAAGTGAATATATTGATTAATTACCAAAAGTAGGAACCTATTCTTTATTAATTACGTTGAAGTATTCAGTATCGTTAATGGTAAATTATGGACACTAATTATTATCAAAGCTGGACTATTGAAATTGCTAAAAACTTCAAAAATGAATTACCAATATTGGGATTAGGACTTTGTGAAGAATCGGGGGAAGTCGCAAGTATATTAAAGCGTTATTGTAGAAATGAGCGAGAATTAGATAAATCTGAAATTGAGGAAATTACTAAATCGATGAAAGGCGAGTTAGGAGATGTGTTGTATTTCATAACTTTTCTTGCATCAAAATTCAATTTAAGTTTAGAAGAATTGATGTTAGGAAATATGCAGAAGCTTGAAAAAAGAATGTGCGACGGAACGCTTTTAGACCGTTGATATCATTCATACAAATCGAAATAAAGAAAGACGTTGCTCTGGGCAACGTCTCTACACAATTAATATGTATCACCGCGAAGGTGAAACGGTATAACAACTATCAACTAACAACTAACAACTAACTCTTTTTAGCTAATTTAATCAATTTAGTTGTAAGTGCTAAACTTTCTTCAAAAAGTGCTTCTTTACCCCAACGTTGTACTTGTTGAGAAAGCAAAGCTTCGGCTTTTTGTTCGGAAAGTGAAGTTATTTGTTGAAATACGCCAGCAGATTGGGCACCACCGTGTGTTTCCATTCGCATACAGCCGCCGGTTTCGGAACAAATTAAGGTGCCGCAGTTTGCTTCTGGATTGGTAGAACTTAAACGTATAGCAATTAAATCGCCGGGAATATCACCAACATCGCCTACTGGAACTCCTGCTATTTCGGTTTCTATTTCCCGTTGATCCGAAGCCATGAACTTAAAGCGTCTAACATTGTAATCGCCGAGTTCTTGTTCGTAGGAAACCGCACGCCAATTTAAACGACTTGCTAACCAACCTAAAAATAGTAATGCTTGGGTAGGATTGCCTTTTTCATAGTCGATATTTACTTTATCAACTTCTGTTAAAGCTCTACGTCTGGCTGGTGCGTCGTAAGCTTCTGCCGTTAATTCTTGCCATCCTCCTACACGCCGCCAGTTTAAATCTGCTAGCGGTACGCCATTTTCTATCAACGATTGCAAACTGAGTAAATCATTTTCTGGTTCGTTAAAGTTGCAAGAATCAACAATAACGTTATCGCATACGGTTGAAAGCCTCTTAAATAAGGCATTATTAGGATCTGGTGTTGCTTTCCACCAAATAAACTTGGGTAAACCACCAATTAATAATTCTGGAATCATACCACCAATACGTTCTAAGGCTGTGGCAGTTCCGGTTAAAGTGATGTATTCGCAACAAACCAGCGAAGATGATGATTGTTTTTGAATCGGACAATAAGCTGAAACTTGTGCCTTAACGCCTTCATCTTCACCAACGGTGGGTATCAAACTAATAATGCGGCAGGGGTTACGCAAAGCGATTTCGTCAGCAATTCTGGCGCTGGCTGCATCTGGGCTGAACTCGGCAGCACTAACACCGTTATTATCTGTAGCTTCACCACCGCCATGAAGTTTAGCAAGTTCTTCTCGCAATCTGGCTAAAACTTGCTGACTCGTTTTACCAGTTCGTTCTAAACCAAGGGATTTCTGTGCATCTCGCAGCGCGGATACTGTTTGTGGCCCAAGAATACCATCAATTGGGCCGCTGTAATATCCTAAAGCAGCCAACAAATACTGAGTTTGTTCTGGCTCGTAAACCACCAAAGTAAATGTAGTAGCTCGCGTAGCTGCTGGAAGCGCTCCATCTTCCCCGCCAATACCGTAACTTTGCCAAATTTTATTTAGTTCGGCTTCGATTTCGTTAAGCGAAACATCTTTAGGAGCCTGAAGTGAAAAAATCGTGGGTGCGTGCGTTGTCATAACAATGAAAGGATAGTGGTTAGTAGATAGTGGATAGTGGTTAGTAGATAGTGGTTAGTAGATAGTGGTTAGTGTTTTTAATGAACAACAACCAACAACCAACAACTAACAACTAACAACTAACAACTAACTTTTCTATAGTCTGCGCCAACGGCGGCCGTCTCGGTTGATCAATAGTTCTGCTTCTACAGGTTCCCAGGTTCCGGCTTCGTATCGGGGAACTGTTGCTGGATCTGCTGGGGCATCCCATGCGCTTAATATTGGTGTTACTACCTGCCAAGCTGCTTCTACTTCGTCACCTCTGGTGAACAAAGTTTGGTCACCCATCATACAGTCAAGGAATAGGCGATCGTATGCATCGGATTTCGCTTGCAAACCAAATGAACCATAAGTGAAGTCCATGTCTACTGCACGAGTGCGGAAATCTCCTCCGGGCACTTTCACGTCAAAACGCAATGAGATTCCTTCGTTTGGCTGAATCCGCATTGTTAAAACATTGGCACTTTTCTGTTGTGCCGCAGATGTAAACATTTGTGAAGGAACTTCGCGGAAGTGGATGGAAATTTCGCTGACTTTTTTAGGCATCCGCTTACCAGTACGCAGGTAGAAGGGAACTCCTTTCCAACGCCAGTTATCAACTACAAATTTTGTCGCGACAAAAGTAGGAGTTGTCGAATTTTCGTCTACTCCTGGTTCTTCGTGATACCCAGGTACGTGTTCGCCTTTCATCCAGCCAGCACTGTATTGACCGCGTACTGCTGAATACGCCAAATCTTGTACGTCCGCAAGTCTAGTAGCTTTTAAAACTTTTACTTTTTCAGTACGGATACTATCGGCATCCATTGCGTTAGGAGCTTCCATTGCAGTCAAGCAGTAAAGCTGCATCAAGTGATTTTGCAACATATCTCGCAACGCACCGGAGCTTTCGTAATAACCAGCCCGGTCTTCAACTCCTACAGTTTCTGCTACTGTTATCTGTACGTGGTCTACAAAATGACGATTCCACAATGGTTCAAAAATAGCATTTGCGAAGCGGAATACTAATAAGTTTTGAACCGTTTCTTTACCTAAATAGTGGTCAATCCGATAAACCTGTTCTTCTTTACAATATTTCTGTACGATTTGATTAAGATTTTTCGCAGATGCTAAATCTCGACCAAAAGGTTTTTCAATTACCAAACGATGTTTGTCGGCATCTTCAAGCATTCCCATAGAACCTAATTGCTTGATAGCTTCGGGGAAAAACTTGGGAGCAACAGAAAGGTAGAATAAACGATTACCTCTTGTATTCCGCTTCTCATCTAATTCACTGAGAAGCTCGTTGAGCTTTTGGTAGCTTTCGGGGTCGTCGATATTACCAGGACAGTAAAAAAGACCGTTGGAAAAATCTTTCCATAATTCTTCGGGACCCACACCATCGTGGGCTTCTTCCATACCCTTACGCATTTGCTCGCGGAAATATTCGTGGCTCCATTCCCGTCGTGCTACGCCAACAATAGTAGTTTCTGGTGGAATCCGTCTTTCTTGTCGTAATTTGTACAAAGCTGGTACTAGTTTACGCCAAGTTAAATCTCCGGAAGCACCAAAAATAACAATTATCTGGGGTTCAGCCATTCCTTGCTGTTGCAAGCCAACCCGCAGTGGATTTTCTAGCAAACTAACCATAATGAGTGATTTTGGATTTTAGATTTACATTTGCGGGACATTGGGAATAGGGCATCGGGCATCGGGCATGGGTAAGAGGTTAAAGGTCAAAGGTTAAAATTATTTTTGTCTCCTTGTCTCCTTGTCTCCCCATCCTCAATGCCCAATTCCCAAAGCCCAATTCCCTATTACCCATTAATTATTAAACAGGTGATAAGTGCTTTACTTTGTCTTCTAAGGAACTTATTAAGGATTCAAAGGGTTTGATAAACTTATCAATGCCTTCGGTAAGTAATTCGTCCATGACTTCATCAAGGTTGATGTTAATATCTGGATCTTTGAGACTTTCAATAAGTTTGTATGCTTCTTCTACGTCGGTTTCGACTCTAGAATCTACGTCGCAATGATCGGCGCAGGCTTCGATGGTTACTGGTGGTAGGGTGTTAACGGTTTCTTTACCGATTAACTCATCAACGTACATCACATCGCTGTAGCTGGGATCTTTTGTGCTGGTACTTGCCCATAACAAACGCTGTACGTTAGCACCTTTTTCGGCTAAAGCTTGCCAGCGCTTGTCACTAACAATTTTTTTGTACTCCTGATAAGCAATCTTCGCATTAGCGATCGCTACTTTTCCTTTGACGGATTGAAGTTTGGCTTTTAAGTCGATATCGTCAACACCTTGACTTAATTTTTCGTCTATTTTTCCATCGATTTTGGCATCAATACGGCTGAGGAAGAAACTAGCTACAGAAGAAATCTTGCTAATATCTTTACCTTCAGCTACTCGTTTTTCCAAGCCGCGAATGTAAGCCCAAGCAGTGTTTACATAACTATTCACAGAGAACAACAGCGTAATATTGACATTCATGCCTTCAGATATTACTTGCTCTACTGCTGGTAAACCAGATCGAGTTCCAGGAATCTTAATCATTAAGTTTTCCCGTCCAACTTCTTTAAAGTAGCGTCTAGCTTCTTCAATAGTTTTTTGGGTGTCGTCGGCAATAGTTGGCGGTACTTCAATGCTTACATAACCATCCAATCCATCTGTAGCTTCGTATACTGGGCGCAAAATATCGCAAGCGTTGCGAATATCTTCAAAAGCTAAAGATTCGTAAATATCTTGGGTTGACAATCCCTTGCTAATCGCGGCTTCTATATCTTGATCGTAAATCGCGTTTCCGGCGATCGCTTTCTCAAAAATGCTTGGATTCGAGGTAATCCCTTTGATACCTTGATTTTCCACCATCTTTTTTAGTTCGCCCGATTGGATAATATCGCGACTTAAATTATCCATCCAAATACTTTGGCCGTATTTGTTGATTTCTAATAATTGATTTGTGGTGATGCCCATATGGTTATATTTCAACTCCGAAATTTATCTTTGTGTCTTTATCTATTAATGCTCGCCTATATTGTCGATTGAGTCTCACTAAAGGAATAAATCAGTTAGCAGTTAGCAGTTAACAGTGAGCAGTAACCAGTGAGCATTTACCACACTTGAGGGTAAAAACATATTTATTTGAGTTTTTCAGTTGGAAAGTGAAAAGCGTCGTAATCGCTGTAAGAACATACCATAAGCCATCTCAACTACTCACTGTTAACTGCTCACTGTTCACTGTTCACTGCTCACTGTTCACTGTTTACTGTTCACTGCTCACTGTTCACTGTTCACTGTTCACTGCTCACTGTTCACTGCTCACTGCTCACTGCTCAATCGCCATTTTGAATAAAAGATTCCACCTTAGCTACATTCTCTTTACTACCAATAATTAAAGGAGTGCGCTGGTGTAGCTTTTCTGGTACAACATCAAAGATATTCATCCTACCAGTAGTAGCGCGGCCACCTGCTTGTTGTATCACATAAGCTAAAGGGGCAGATTCATACAGCAAGCGTAATTTTCCTTCCGGTTTTTGTACCGTACCGGGATAGAGAAACACGCCACCTTGAACTAAAATTCGATGGATGTCGCTAACCATTGCTCCACTGTAGCGAGCCGAATAGCCTTCAGTTCGGTGAACGTAGCGAACGTATTCTCTAACTGATTCTTCCCACTGCCAAAAATTCCCTTCGTTAACGCTATAAACTGAACCGCTATCGGGAATCTTAATGTTTTCTTCGGTAAGTATAAATTCACCTAAGCTGGGGTCTAAAGTGAAGGAATGAACTCCTTTTCCCATAGTGTAGACCAGCATGGTACTCGGCCCGTAAAGGATATATCCGGCTCCAATTTGTTTGTCACCAGTGGAAAGCAAATCCTTAGCTTGTCCGTCGGTGTCTTCTCCTTCCTGTTGACGTATGGCGAAAATCGAACCCAAACTTAAGTTTGTATCTGTATTCGATGAACCATCAATTGGGTCATAAAGTAAAGTATATCTACCTATAGGGCAGTTTTCTGGAATATAATACGGTTCATCCATTTCTTCAGAAGCCAAGCGACATACCAAACCGCTTTGCTTGAAAACCGAGATAAATACATCGTTAGCGTAAACATCCATCTTTTTGACGGATTCTCCCTGGACGTTAACATCTCCGGTAAACCCCAGAACGCCTTCCATTAAACCAGCACGGCTGAGGTGACGAGCAACCAGCTTACCCGCAAGAGCCACGCGATTCATCAGCGCACTTAAATCTTGCCCTTGGGCTGAAAAACCTTCAAATTGCTGCAATACGTGACGCGATAAAGTCGTACAATCTCGATCTAAAGCTTTATCTGTAATCTCGTAAGTCCCTTTGTTTTGATGCTCTGCTGCTTTTGTCATAATAATCCTCTCACTATAAAAGACCTTCCGATCTGAAAAACCGTGGGTAACATCAACTTGTAGTTGCTGCCTCTATATTAGAGAGGTATTTTAGTTACGCAAATGCGATTTTAGATAAACCTTTATAAATAAATGTGTCTTAAATGGCATTTACAAGCATTTAGAGGTATTGAGATGCAGCTACGAGAGCATTGTTACTTAATGATCCAGGAATTATAAATATTTTCTTAATTTCTTCGCGATTTATATTTTATAAATCCTAATCGCGAATAAAAATGATTGCTATACTAACTTTAAGCAGACAAGCAAAAAGTGAATTTAGCTGCACAAATAAATTTTCTTAAAATAAAAATATTCCGTCAAATCTGCTACCATTTACAGTTTTGTTATAGATTGACGAAAATAATGATTTTTTTTCAAATCAAAGAATATTTTTGTAAATATTATTAAATATAGGAAAACCCGACTAATGATATCGCGCTGAGTCGGTATCTTGTCGGGGGTTTTTCTATGAAGTATTTGCGGATTTAGAAATTATTGAGCCTTAATTATAGCTGTTTATATAATAATTCTTAATTAGCAACAGCCACATAAAAAACCCAACTCAGATTGATAAAATGCTGAGGGAGGCAAGCGATCGCTAATTTAAAATTATTTTAGAGCGGTACTCGACATCATTCCCGTTACAAGTTTTTATCTAAAGATAAAACGAATAATTCAAGTTTGATTCATTCTTTTTACCATTAGAACTCTATCGCTACGTGGATTAAATAGTTCTAACCACAGTATCAAATAAAAAATGATCGCGAGAGTCAATCAATTTTATATTTTGGATTTACGATTTTAGATTATCCTCATTAATAAATTAAGGAGCTAAAAGATTTTAGATTTTTTACCGAATTGAAACATTTTTGATTCAAACAGTTCGTAATTTAATCCAAAATCTAAAATCTAAAATCCAAAATTTTTTTGTCCGCTTTAGTTTAGATGTAATTAATTTATTGTTCTTGGAAATCAGGCTTTCTCACGAACTCACGATTGGGACGACTATCTTCTTTTGGTTTAGCTTTGTTAACGCGAATTTGACGACCCATCCATTCTGCTCCATCTAGCTCAGAAATGGCATTGTCTTCATGCGCTTCTTCGCCCAGATCAACAAAGGCAAAACCACGCATTCTTCCTGATTCACGGTCGGTTGGTAAGACAACTCTGGTAACTTCACCGTAATCAGTGAATACTGTTCTCAAGTCTGCTTCAGTAGCGCGGTAGGAAAGATTTCCAACGTAAATAGTCATATATGCTTAACGTTTCTAGGGACTAACAACGAATCGCTCAGTCAGAAAAAAAAGTCAGACAATTAGCTTTGAATGGCTGGAGAAAAATCTGATTTTATTAATAGTGAATTATATAGTTAACAGTCAACTCTAATAGCAACATTAACTAAAAATAAACCATCCTTTAGACTGAAAAAAGCGAATACGTTTTCATAGTACCCGATTGCTTCGATTTTCAAGGTGTGATAAATTACAAAGTTTTATAAGTTGAAATCAGTGTAACTTATATATAGTTATCTACAGAGAGTAAAGGTTTTATATCTTTACTAATACCTGTAAAATTAATTACTAAAGTAAGACCGTTCGATACAAATTCACTTTAAAAATATCCAATCTATATTTAGTGGTACCTAAGCCTTGTGAATGTAATCAGGGGACTCATCTCTAATCTATTAGGGAGCAAGATAATAACGTTACTTTTTTACGAATTATTTATGTGTGGTTAATTATAATTTATACTGCGCTTATAGCGACGGTCACGTTTGTTAAATAGCTATTTTATGATGAGTTATATTGCTTGATATCAGCACGCGAAGCAGGTGCTTAAACAAGCAAAAAGTCTGCTGAGAATCAGCAGACCTTATTAAATTTAACTATTTGTTAATCAAACCTTTCTATTAACTATCT
>JBARZF010000370.1:0-4192 GCA_049649675.1 Rivularia sp. (in: cyanobacteria)
CCAGCATTACCTGAAAGCGTATCATTTCCAGCGCCGCCACGTAAGGTATCTCTACCGTTACCGCCAGACAGATTATCGTTACCGCTTCCACCTAAAAGACTGTCATTTCCGTTATTACCAAATAAATTGTCATTACCAGCATTACCTGAAAGACTGTCACTTCCGGCACCGCCACGTAAGGTATCTCTACCGTTATTACCAAATAAATTGTCATTACCAGCATTGCCTGAAAGCGTATCACTTCCAGTACCGCCACGTAAGGTATCTCTACCGTTACCGCCAGACAGATTATCGTTACCACTTCCGCCTAAAAGACTGTCATTTCCGTTATTACCAAATAAATTGTCATTACCAGCATTGCCTGAAAGCGTATCATTTCTAGCACCGCCACGTAAGGTATCTCTACCGTTACCGCCAGACAGATTATCGTTATTGTTTGGGCTTAGAGAACTGCCATTATCGCCTACAAGACTATCATTTCCAGCACTACCTCGCAGCGTATCGTTACCATCTAAACCCAAAATCGTATCATCCCCTCGCAAACCATCTATAAAATCGGCACGAGCTGTTCCTACCAAAAAGTCATTGCCATTAGTAGCCATATCAAAAATCCTTTTAAATTTAATTTCGAGAGGTGAATTAAATGGTGGTTCAAACAAAAATCAGCTTTTGTTTGCAACCTCTTTACTACTACTAGTGTTAATCCAAATTTCTTTCCTAAATGTAAAAAGCCTAATATTGATATTCTTTGTTACATTGTGGTTAATTTTTGCTAACAATGATTAGATTAATTAATATGCATAAAGTTAGATGCAAACTATTGTGATTACCTAGTGTAATGAATTAATTTCAACTCAATATACTATTTATTTAAATAAGCTATTCTTTTCGATTTTTACAAAAATACATTTTTAAAATAGTCGTACATATAAATACTTTAATTTTCTTAATATGGATAAAAGTTTGAGATTTCCTCACAAGTTCCTCACATTTAATCATTATGATTAAATTTAGAAGCCGATAGAAGTTCCTATAAATAGTGTATGGAAGATGTATGTTCGTAGTCTTTTCCTTGCATATAGCTATAAACAAGACGAAGTAGATTCGATAGGAACATGAAATGAAAACACAATCTAAATATTCACACACACAAATATATAAAATACAGCAAATCAAATGCGAAATTCAATATTTACGAAAAAAACTTTTAGAAATAGAACGCGAAATTAAAGGAATAAAACAAGATAGGGCTAATTATGAACCAAATAAACTAATAATTTATTCTCAAACATTGCCATATCATAATGACGATTCTAATACTCAATTAGAAGAAAAAGATAACGAAAAACTTTGGGGTAACTATATACTGCTTATCCTGCTTGCCTTTTATTTGGTGATAATGAGTTTTCTTTAAAATATTCGTAATTTATCTTATTCCCATGAGAATGAGTAGTAATAATAGATAGGCATAAAAAAGTTATTAATTTAAAATCTTTCTCACTTTAGTACAATATTTGTACAGATGTAGAAAGATTAAGTGCATAAAGTAGAAAAATGCGAATTAAGATTTATTCGATTGAGATTGAATAAAACTACAGGCTTTTCCGTTTCCATGTTCGCACGATTGGATTAGAAAAATTTCTTTATCTATCGTAATCGGGACGTTTTTTTCTTGAATAGACTCAATGACTAGATCGCTAATACCTTCTTCTTCATAAAGGTTTTTCTCTACTCTTTTGAGATAACGTTCCCTATTGTCACGCCAAATTTGTCGGGAAGTTGGGTTGATAAATTTAATATCTTTAGCTACAGGAGGAATTTCGTCTGATGGAGTAGTTGACGAACAACTTGCAGTTAAACTTATGAGCAATGAAAGCCCTAAAATAGATATCGCAAATGGAAAAAGTTTTGTTTTTATTGTTGATAAAATTCTCACCTCAAACACCTCGTTATTTTTGAAAGTATTTGAACAAAGGTATGCATAATCTAAGTATGAATTAAATTATGCAACCCTTGATAAACATCATTTTCAAGTCATCAAGAAGAATTTACAGTTGCGGGTATCAAAACACCATCTTTATCCAGTCTAGGAAATAAAGGTGAGTCTTTATTTTTAATTTCACCATTTTTTAGAATAAAAATTAATAAGCTAATCATATATACCTCCACAAAGATATACTATTCTTCAGAAACAAATATATAAGTCTTATTTTAGAACCTGTTCTGCTTTAGACTTATCTATATTTGAATATTAAGATAAAATAATGAGAAACTTGTGAGGAAGATGTTGATTTATGGGTTTAACAAAATTCAGCTTCTTCAATATTTGCACAGAAAAAATCAAAGTATTTGTCAGTACCAAACCACCAACCTGCGCTGATTTGAGAAGGAATTGTAAATCCTCCAAATGTCTCTTCTTCTAAAACCTCTCCACCAAAAGGAATATAAGCATAGCTACTATCCTCTGTTTTATCTCCCCAGCGCGGTAAAGACACTTTTAATACTTTACCCCTTGAATCAATAACAAATGTTAAGGTTATAGGCTCGCCATCAACTTTGATGATTGCTTCAATAGTATTATCATCAATTGCCTGCCAAGTTACGCCATTTTGCGGTAATAAAGCCGAAGGTAGCCAAAAAGATTCTCCTAATGACTTTTCCGATTATTTTTCAATTTCCAAGCACTCTAGTATCGCGATGGTTATCTAATAGCCAAAACAGTAATGCACCAAAACCAAAAATATTCACTACCGACATCATGAATCCGCCTAATAACGGAATCAAGCCGATTAAAGCTAAAATTAGCATTCCCACAAGAAATTGTTGTGTGGGCGATTTTTCTCTTTCTTTCATACTTTTTTCTCCCAGCCGTCATAGCTACTCCCAAGGTTCCAAGTATGACTGCAACGTAAGTCATCAAACCAACTAAAGGTAATAACGGAATTCCAATTAAGGTAATTGTGAGTAAAATTATTGATACAATTATGGCGAACAAACCGCATAAACCCCATAACCCACTTTGCAAGGGATATTGATTCAGAGTAGTTGCTAAACTAGGTAGAACATTTGATCGCCACTTAATAATTAAAATACCCACAATCGCGGCTATAATCATTTTAAAAATATGAAAAGCACTATCAAAGAAATAGCTAACTAAAAAGCTATTAATTCCTCTTCTTTTAGTGCCATACATTCCCCATCCGCTCAACGTTGCGGAGGAACCAGCGATAGTAGCACCTTCCTCCACGATCACTTTACCTGCTACTGCATAAGCATCACCATCAACGCGAGCATTTTTTTGTAGAATTACATCTCCATCAACGGCGTGAGCCGTTTGTCTGACTCTTGCACCTTCTTCAATAGTTACGTCTCCCCCGATAGCCTGGGCATTTTCCACAACTGTATTAGCCGAAACCCTGACATCACCGCCTAATCGAATAATATTATCGTTGTTAATATTGATAAGCTGTTACGCATTTAATTTGTATAATACTAGCGAGCAAGATGCTCGCACTACAATATTTTCACGTTTTCACATTATATAATTTAGCCGCACATCAGCTTATCAGCTTATGCGATCGCCATTGTTGAAAATATTGTTGAAAATAAAATTGCACTCAAAATTGATATTAATATCAAAGTTAACCGGCTTTTTGTGATATATTTCATGGCTTATTCCTGATTGATTCATAGCTATTTAAATTTCTGTAAAGCCCTTGATAGATGGGGAAGAGGTGACAGGGAAGAAGATGAGAGGATAAGAAGATGGCAGTTATGAAACCATAGTGTCCGCTCGGCAAGTTCCCTGATTGTTTACCCACTACACCAAGTATCGAACATCCGAGCTTCCATTGCTTCTGGAAATTCTTCGCAATATTCTTCAAAGGCTGTTATAGGAATTCTCTTTGCTTCTTGATGTGCTAACTCAGCTTGCAGTTCATCAACAATATCCCAAGCAATGGCGCATTCTTCAGAACGAGGAGAGGTTTCTCTGCAAGTAACGCGGGCTTTTTTTATTGCAACAGTAAGTTCTTGTTCTAATACGACTGTCCGAGGTAATTCAACAAACTTACTTTCATTAATGATATCGACAAGGGAAATGATACCCATTAATTTTCCTTGAATCACGGGTGCCCTGAGTAAACGATGTTCGGCAAACAACCGCGCTACGTATTCTACGCCCAAATCGGGA
>JBARZF010000371.1:0-10869 GCA_049649675.1 Rivularia sp. (in: cyanobacteria)
ACTAATTCATGCCCGTTTTACAAATCGGTGAAACCAGCATTGCTTATACTATCCGTTACAGCAAACGTAGTAAACGCCAGCGGATTATTGTTAGTCCCAAAGGGGTAGAAGTTGTCGCACCAATTAACACCCCTGAAGAACTAATTACTAATTTTATAGATAGCAAAAAACGCTGGCTACTCAAAACTGTTACGGAAACAATTCATAAATATCCGCCAAAACTACCCCAACGCTATATCAATGATGCAAAAATTATGTATCGGGGTAGTTATTTGATCTTGAGAATTGAATCCGCCGATGTCAAAAAAGCGATCGTAAATTATAAAGATTGCTTTGATATTCAAGTACCGCCAGATTTAAACGAAGATGAAAAAGAAGCAATAATAAAACAAGCGTTAATTGATTGGAAGCGCGAAAAAGTTTATTTCGATATTCAACAATTTGCTCAAATTTACGCCAATAAACTCAACGTTCAACCTAAATCTATCAAACTATCTCAACAAAAAAGAGCTTGGGGAACTTGTTCGTCAAAAGGAAGCATTCATATAAATTGGCGTTTAGCTGATGCACCTTTATCAGTATTAGAATACGTCGTTGCTCATGAACTTACTCACTTATTACACCACAATCATAGTCAAGACTTTTGGCAAGCTCTTAGTAATATAATACCAGATTGGAAACAACGCAAAGCCGATTTGAAATCATGGGAAATTGAATTACCGCTTTTATAAAAACTACTAATTTAATATAATTACTTTAAAAACTTTGCGTTCCTTTGCGCTTACCTCCGCGCCCCTCTGCGTTAAAAAAATATCATCTTTTACATAAAAACCTCATGCTTACTCTCCAAAAATCTACTATTTACGAATTAACAACTTTACTCAACAAAAACAGACATGAGAAAAACGAACAAATTGCACCTAATTTCTTATTATAATTCGCAATTGATAAACTCAACCAAGATTCTATCAATATTTTTTGGTGGACTCCTCGCTTAATTCTAGTAAATAAATTAATTGTAGGAATGTGCGGCTTCAAAAATCTTCCAGAAAACAATGGTTCCGTTGAAATTGGTTACGGAATAATCCCTTCACAGCAGAAACGAGGATTTGCAACTCATGCTGTTGAATTGTTAACCAAAGAAGCATTTACAATCTTGTAAATTAAAACTGTAATTGCTCATACTGCTTTATCAAATTATCCATCTCAAAGAGTATTAGAAAAAAATAGTTTTATCAAAGAAGGTAGTAAAGTTGATGCGGATGATGGAAAAGTATTAATATGGCAAAAATACAAAGGTTCGTAGTAAGGAATTTATTCCTTCAACTTTCGGCAACTTAATTAAAATAAGGAATACAAGGCAATGGAATCATCATTATTTTGGAAACTAGCTAAATCGGGAATTCAGCAAGTTGATTTCGATACATTGGACGAATTAGGCGATCGCGAATATTATAAAGAACTATTAACATCAGCGAAGACAGCAGTTAATAACGAAACAATTACAGATTCTGGTTTAGTTGCTGATATTATTAATACTAACTTCCGAGCTTCAAGACATACAGGGCAATACTTAATAATTCCATCTCCTTCCACCTTTTACCCACAATTTGCATCCCAATCGGCAATCCATCTTTTGTAAAACCAATCGGAATCACCACAACCGGATGCCCTGTAAAATTAAACAACGAAGTATAACCACCATTCGCTAATAAATAAGGAACTTTTCTACCATCCACATCTATAAATCTACCCATAGGACGATGTGTAAATGCACAAGTCATCGCAACCGGACATAACCATACATCCCACGGTTCGATTGCTTCATCCATTTGAGAAATTATCTTATCCCTTCTTGTCATTTCTTGAAATATCATCGGAATTCACGCAATTCAGTAGTTCCAAATATATCCTTAATCGCGATCAATACACCATGAAGCAACCCCCGATTTTCAAGGCTAAAGCCTCGTCAGCTTGTTTCGCAGTTTCAAGAGCGCGATCGTTTAAGGTACAAATTGCATTCAACTTAGAATTATATTGAGAAATCTGATTTAAATGTGCTTCTAATACCTCAACCGCAGAAACCTGACGTTCCTCGATCGTTCGAGCAAGTTGATAAGCAGGTGTAAATACTAAATTATCCATCTTATTAAAGTTAAAAATTAAACTAACAACTCGTTCCTAGGTTCAGCCTGGGAACACTTTTCCGCCTTGCTCTGCCTCTAATCTCGAATGCAGGCAGAGCCTCCGACATACGCATTACAAGCTGTAGCTTGTAACGAGGGCGATGCTGGTAGTCATTGGTTGGGAACTTTTGCTGTTTATCTGACAACTTCTCGTGGTTTGGTTTCTTTAGCCTAAACAAACAATCAGATCCACATTAAAGATGTGGATCTGAACATATCTATCGAGAAGGGCTTGGCTAGCCCTGGGTATCTATCTTAGACAAAGTGGATATCGCTATAGCTATAGTTATCAGCAACAATTGCGATTATATCAAAACTAGGAAAAGGAATGAATAGAGAAGATGATTCAAGGCTCTTTTCAGCGAATTGTTGTGTTTCAGCACCAAGACTTAATGTATTGGAAACACCATTGTTTTCAATTACCTGATTGACAGCACTATCTGCGATCGAGGAATCTAAGTCATTGCCGATTAATTTTTCACCACCAGCTAATACATCATCACTAGCCATCTCATAGGGAAGAGGATAGGGTTTGAAGAAGTTGCTGACAGCTATGAAATTTTGACCAAAGATATAGCTTTGAGATTTGTTCAATTGGAGCTTATCTTCACCTGTCTCAAAATCTGTGATGAAAGCGAAGTCGTTGAGGCCGAAAAATCCGCCGCCTCCCTTATAGTAAGCACTTTTCTCATCTCCAACCACAAATTTGTCTGCATCAGCACCTCCAGTAAGGATATCTACTTCATATCTGCCTGGACTGAAACCCTTAGAATCAACACCAATCAGGGTATCTTTTCCAGCTAAACCAGATATTGTGTCATTTCCTCTTCCACCTTCAAGAATATTACTTTGGTTGTTACCAATAATGTTGTCAGCCTGTGAGGTACCAGTAACATTAACAAAACTCTGAACTTGGAATTTCAAGGCACCTAGCCCTGGAACACCATTAACAACTAGACTTTGCTTTGCGAGGTTCACATCAAATGATGTTGTCGTACTCGTACCGGTAGAACCATCAATGGCATTCGCTCTTCCTTTCGCTCCAATAATTCTCTCAATGTTGAGAATTTGGTCGGTACCAGCAAAGCCTTTGTTGACAACACCTTTAGCCTCTAGGGTAATAGCTTGATATAGATGACTGTAGTCAGCCGTATCAAATCCAGTACCACCATCTAAAAGATCGTTACCAGTTCCACCGATTAAGGAGTCATTACCACTACCTCCCTGTACAATATCGTTACCATCGCTAAATCGAGAAATGAAGATGTTGCCTTTATTTCCTCCACCAATCACATCATTACCAGCACCACCACGCACGGTGTCATTTCCACCAAGTCCAAAAACTGTGTCATTGCCTCCTCTACCATCGAGAAAGTTATTGTTGTTGTCACCGATAATTGTGTCACCTTGTGAAGTACCAGTAACATTGACAAAGTTCTGAACTTGGAATTTTAATGTACCCAGCCCTGGAACACCATTTACAAGCAGACTTTGCTGTGCGAGGTTAACATTTAATGATGTTGTGCTACTCATACCAGTAGAACCATCAATGGCGTTAGCTTGCCCTTTTGCCCCAATAATCTTTTCAATTTCGTAAAGTTGATCTGTACCAAAAAAACCTTTATTTACAACACCGGCAGCCTCTAGGGTAACAGCCTGACCTAAATTACTATAGTCAGCGGTATCTTTTCCATCCCCTCCCACAAAAATGTCGTTACCGAAGCTACCGCGAATTACATCATCTCCTCCCAGAGCAATCACCAAATCGTTTCGGAAGGTAGTATTGATATAGTCATTAAAGGGAGTGCCAACAATTAGGTTATAGAAAAACGATAAACTTTGTGCAGATCCACCAGATACATTCGAGGGAATGTAGGATTCTAATAGTGATTCTTCAAGGATTGTTTGCATGTTTTTGTTATTTGATAAATTGGTTATTTGATTCAAGAAAAAAAAATTAAATGTTGCATCAACTATCATATTGGTGCGATCAAAAAAGATTTGTGAATCGCCTCCAATATCAAATAAAATGTTGAAATGATAGTTAAATTTTCAAAATGCTAGGAAAGTTTTTCAAGCAATAGAAAAAATAGTGTTGAATTAATTGTTCTTCAGTAAATTCCTGTGTTTGCGTCTATAAACAATATAAGCGAACACTGTTGATTTCAACTAGATTGATATGTGTAATTACTATTTTTATTTAGTGAAGAAATAATAAAGGATGTCTACTTTGGCTGTAACCTTACTCAAGCAACAGCACTTATGCCACCGTGCGAGTTAGTAGCAATAAATACATTTTCTTCTTGTTTACGTAAGCCTTTCTTTTCTAAACAAGCTCTTATATTACGGAGAAAAAAATATAAAATAGTTTAAGGAGCACAATCAATTGCTTAAAAGGTTAAATTCCCCTTGCTATTACAAATATCTGAGGAATAACTATTGAATATATTCAGTAAAAAAATAATCAACAAAAAAATCTGCGTTACTTTGCGTTAACCTCCGCGCTCCGAGGCTGTAAAAAAAAATAAACATTTCCACAAATATCTCATGCTGACTCTTCAAAAATCAAGCATTTATCAATTAACAAAAGTGGAAAATAAGTCCTTTTTAATAACCAGAAAGACGTTGAAAACCACCAATAATTTCATCCAACTTCCCCGCAATACTTAACAATTCCATTTCCTTCCACCTCTTACCTACAATTTGCATTCCTATCGGTAATCCACCTTTTGTAAAACCAATGGGAATCACCACAACCGGATGCCCCGTCAAATTAAAAGGAACTAGATAAGCACCATTCGCCATCTGATAAGGAACTCTTCTACCATCAATTTCAACTGCTGCACCTTTGGCTCGATGGGTAAATGCAGTTGTCATCGCAACAGGGCACAACCACACATCCCACCGCTCTAATTCTTTATCCATTTGAGCAATCAAATTATCTCTTTGTGTTAAAGCTTCAAAATAACCCTTCAAGGATTTTTTTATAAATATTGGTAGTAGTATATTAGGGATTTTACTTAATTTCCGTAATGATTTATCCCCTTGGGTTGCTTCCCTCCACATAAAACTAATGTTTTTTAAATCGGTAGGTTGCGTATACATCAAGTTATATACACCCACAGCATAATAAACCTCCCATGCAGCAGCAAAATCGTAATTCGGTATCCAACTTTCAATATTAATTCGAGCATCGACAAGCTTCTTCCTCACCGCTTGCATTGCAGATTTAATTTCTCTGGCAACTGGATATAAAGGTATTTCATCAATCCAAGCAATCCTGAGATTCTCTAAACTTTTCTCGTCAGCTTCATCCAAAGCAACTGGAGGAATATCAGGTTTGCGAGCATCCGCACCAGAAATTATTTTTATACACAACTTCAAATCTTCAATAGAACGCGCTAGCCCTCCAACGGTAAGCATTTGGCGAATACAGCGAAAATCCATACTCGTAGTGTCGCCAATATGTCCGGTAGTCGAAACCCGTCTATCTGTCGGCTTGAGTCCATACAATCCGCAAAAGTGAGCGGGATGACGAATCGAACCACCAATATCAGAAGCTAATTCTAAGGGTGAAAAACCCGCTGAAACTGCTGCTGCTCCCCCGCTAGTACTTCCACCCGGCGTATATTCGAGATTCCAAGGATTATTGACGCGGGGAAATATATCGTTTATTCCTTGATAGTCACCAGCCAATTGCGAAGGGCTAGTTTTACCGATGATAATTGCTCCAGCTTGACGAAGACGTGCCACAGCTGTTGCATCTTCTCTGGGAATATTATTTCTTAATGGTTCGTAACCCGCAGTAGTACGCAACCCTGCCGTTTCAAAAGTATCTTTAATTGTTATCGGTACACCGTGAAGCGCTCCCCAATTCTCACATGAGGCTAGAGCTGCATCGGCTTGCTTTGCTGTTTCAAGAGCCTTTTCGTTCAGAGTACAAATTGCATTTAATTTAGAATTATGCCCAGATATTTGATTCAAATGTGCTTCCAATACCTCAACAGCAGAAACCTGACGCTCCTTTATCATTCGAGCAAGTTGATATGCAAGTTTGAATACTAAATCATTCATAAGCTTGTAGTAAGGGTTTTAACCCTCTCCTAATTTCTGATACCCTTAATAAAGTTAATTATATTCACTTTTAGTTAATTATATTAACTAAATTTTAAAATAACATATGGGTCGTCCGACGAAAGAAAATTCACTCACTCCTCAAGATATAATAAAAGCTGCAATAACCTGTTTAGATAAAGAGGGAGAAACTGCTCTGGGAGTGAATCGGGTAGCGCGAGAACTCGGTATAAAACCACCAGCGATTTATAAACACCTCAATGGAAACGCGGAATTGAGAAAAGCGGTAGTTTTAACGATTTGGCGAAAATTTCTCACATATTGTCAGGAAAAAACCCAAGGGATAAGCGAACCTCGTCAGTTATTCAAAGCAGGTGGAATGGCTAACCGTGACTTTGCGAAGTTGTACCCAGCACGTTACAAAGTGATGATGCAGTATCAACTACATCCTACAGATAAAGATGCAAATGCGGTTATTAAAGAAGCTTTAGGTTTATTTCAACTGGGAATACAGGGTTACGATTTGACTGAAAATCAACTGATTGATGCCATGCGAATGGTTAACGCTGCGATTTACGGATTTATTAGCGTCGAGCAAGCAGGAATGATGACTTTTGAACGTTCAACGGATGAAAGTTATGAAATTATGTTGGATGCTTTGATTGTGGCGATTGGGTATATTCGGGGTGAAGGGAAATAGTTGTATTGTCTCAACACCGCCGGGGGTTGCAAACCCCCGTCTCATAGCGAAAGTCCTATGAATAGGACTGTCCAAGGCTTTTGGTGCGTTAAAACGTACTTTGTATCTTATATCTTAGCCCAGGAATTTATTCCAAGGCAGGTATTTGGGTTTAACGATAATGGTGCGAGATGTGAATTGAAATGGACTGATTGTTTAAACGCAATTAAAAATTAGAGAGATTGTGAGGAATGGCCATACATAAAGGTGAGCTTCGCTTAACGGCTACAATTATTATTCTTAAAATTTAGGATAAAAGCTTTAGGTGAAAAAATATATTATTTATCAATATAAATGTTCGTATGCATCATCCATATCAACTAAATAGCCACAATCCATTGAATCATCATCAAAATGGCTGTAATCCATTGAATTATCATATTCATTATCTTCTGGATAATAACTATCATGGTCATCATATTCGTATTCATTATCGTTGAAATCTTTAGTTAAAACAAAATTTTCAGGAGGTTCATTAGTGAAAGTATCTTGCTTAGAACCGAGAAGATAAATCTGGCTCACAAGAATTACTGATTGCTGTCTATACCTCCCTAATTTATCTTTCCAATTTGAAAACTTGAGAGAGCCATTGATTCCGATAAGTCTTCCTTGAGGAACATATTTCGCTGCAACTTCAGCCGTTTTATTCCAAAGTTCCAAATCAATATGTTCTAATACCGTTTCACCATTACTATTACTTGACTCAATACAAATGTCGAACTTACAAAGCACTTTACCACTTTGAAAATAAAGTAATTCTGGATGCTTACCTGCATAGCCGATTAAATTCACTGTATTAATTGTCATATAGCTTCTTCCGACGACAGACTACTGCTAGGAACTGTGTTCCTATATAAAGCTTTCCCCTGACAATGAAGCAGTTTACTATTTACTCATAAGGATTTTTTATACATATGTTCTTTATACATAAGACTTTTGCTTAAACTATTTTTTATTTAGTCCTCTTTAGAGGACTTTCGCTATGAGACAGGGAATTACATTCCCTGGCGGGTTAACAGTTACAACAGATTATGGCGAATTATTAAACTTCAAAACACCCATGAAAACTCAATTCACCGAAATCATCACCATCGTTGAACAGTTGCGGGAAGTAATGGGATATCCCAGCCATCGAGTCACCATTAACTAATATTCTCATCTACAATTAAATTGAGATTTACTGTCTCATCCCATTATCCCAAAGTAATTAAATGCAACAAATCACAATCCAAGAAATTCAAGAAAATCCTTCAAAGTACCTAAATCAAGTTGAAGCAGGTGAAAGCTTTATTATTATGCAAGAAGACAAGCCTATCGCCGAACTTAAACCAATTACGAAGAGTAAAAAGCCACCACGACCATTCGGTTTATGCAAAGGAGAATTTACTGTACCCGATGATTTTGATGCGCCTTTACCAGAAGATATTTTAGATGCATTTGAGGGCAAATGAAAATTATTCTAGATACGCATATTTTCTTATGGTTTATCAGTGGTGATAATCGATTGGCAACAGATATTAGAGATGCTATTTCTAATTCTGACAATGAAGTCTATTTAAGTGTTATTACAATTTGGGAATGTATTGTTAAATATAAATTGGGTAAATTGCCATTACCAGAACCTCCCGATATTTATCTTCCCAAACAGCGCGAATACCATCAAATTATTAATCTGAATCTAGATGAAAGTAATGTAATTCAACTTGCTAAAATACCAGCTTTACTCCGCGAACTTTTTGATATAATGCTTATTTGTCAGGCTTTACAATATAACGTAGGCAATTGCAACAGTGGATAAAGCAATTCGTGCTTACCCAATCAAACTAATTTGATTTGAGGTTATTTATGTTTAACAATTCGTCATTCGATTTCATGGCGATTATCTACGCTATTCTCAGCATTGACACCATTTTGCGTTTATCGAATAATTGGGGTTCATTTTGGGATGATAAAGTCAGTGCCAAAGATAGATTTTTATTAGAAAGAGTTGCGGTATTTATTTTAATTCCTTTAGGAGTATTTTTTCACGAAGTAGGACATGCTTTAGCTACTTTACAAGTTGGTGGTGAAGTTAGGGAATTTCAATGGCGAGTTGCTTGGGGTTATGTTATCGCTGTAGGAAATTTTCTTCCTGTAGAATCTTGGTGGATTGCCTTTAGCGGTAATTTAGTTTCGATTGCTCTGGGTTATTTGGCTATTTTAGCGATACCGTTAGTTAAAAAAGCTGTTTTAAAACATTTATTTTATACTTTTGCTCAAGCACAACTCGTTTACTCGTTGGTAGCTTATCCGCTGTTTTCATTCACTGCTTTTCGCGGAGATTGGATACATATTTATAATTTTTCGGTAAAACCCTACGCTCAGATAACTCTGGGAATACATATATTTCTGGTTTTTACTCTATGGCTCAATTCTAAAACTAAGTGGTTGGCAAAATTATTAAAATTACCCAGTTTAGAAACAACTCAAAATAATATTAACGAAAAAATAATTGCTCAAACCGAACGTTTAATAATTCGCGAGTTTCAAGTTTTCGATATTGAAGCACTCGCGCAAATTGTGGCAAAACCGGAAGTAATGCAATTTTCACCCACTGGTGTATTATCTACTAAACAAACAGCCGTAAAAATTCAAAGTTTTCTTGATTCCTATCAAAAAAATGGTTATGGAAAATGGGCGGTAATTCATCGCGAAAGCGGACGTTTAATTGGTTATTGTGGGATTGCGGTTGAAGAAATTGAAGGTAAACCAGAAAATGAATTGGGTTATCGATTGGATTCGGATTTTTGGGGACAAGGTTTAGCAACTGAAGCAGCGAAAGCTTGTTTAGAATATGGTTTTGATAAGTTGAAGTTTGATGATGTTTTGGGAATTGTAGAACCTGAGAATCACCCTTCAATAAAAGTTTTAGAAAAAGTTGGGATGGAATTTGTGAAAGAGTCTAGATGGCGTGAAAAAGTTGTTTGTATTTATCAGGTGATGCGGGAATAACCCCAACTTATATTATTTGCGTCGATATAAGCATCATTACAAGTTCATATCTTCGCTTATAAGTAAGTCGGCGTGAATAAATATAATTATGTTCTGTCATTGCGACGAGGCATTCGGTTGCATTCACCCGGAGGGTGCGGCTCATCCCAAACGTTTCAAGCTTTTTACTTTTCGTTACATAATTAGTTTTTTATATGCCAACTTACTTACTTTGTAATTCGATATTACGAGGATTTTCTTCAAACGCAGTTTGAATTAATTCCTTTAACTTATTTCGCGATTGTGCAAATTGCCGTAACCGATCGAGTGAAAAACGTTGTAAGGCTTTTCTCGCAGCATTTATGACTTGATCTGATGTCCGTTTAAATAACCGTCCGCTTCGGAGGCAATATCAAACACCTGCGGTTAAAAAGTTTCACTCTTAGTAGACATCTCCGGAAAACATTTGTATGGTTTCAACTTTTCGGTAAAACCGCGAGCCCCCTACCCCCCTTCCCGGAGCAGGGAAGGGGGAAAATTAAGCCTCTCTCCCTGTGGGGGAGAGGTTTGGAGAGGGGTTTTTGTTGATTTCCGGAGATGTCTGTTGTAGGGATATCTTTTTTTATTTGCTTTTAGGATAAGTGCATAAACGCTCAAACCCACCTCTATCAAATAACAGAGCGGTTGAAACAAACAGAAACTTCACCGCACACATCGAAAATATTTACTCATATTAATACACATCTAACCGAGGAATCTTGTCATGGACACCAAATTTATGCTGCAAATGAGCGAATTAGCTAACACCACTACTTCAAAGCATATCACCGTCTTGGGTGCAGGAGTTGCTGGTTTAGTTGCTGCTTACGAATTAGAAAAAATGGGTCACACTGTTGATAT
>JBARZF010000372.1:0-9252 GCA_049649675.1 Rivularia sp. (in: cyanobacteria)
TTATATGACTAACTTCAACAACGGTATGTACGTTACCGCGTGGTGTAAAGTCAGCTTTGACGGTAACTTCTAAAGGATCGCAAGCTGCTACGATATCATCTAAAATTTGATTGGCTGATTCTTCGTGAGAAATATATCTTTCCCTATAACTATTGATGTAAAGCTTGATTGCTTTTAACTCAACAACTTTTTCATCGGGAACGTAATTTACATAAATGGTTGCAAAATCGGGATAGCCAGAAAACGGACACTTACAGGTAAATTCCGGCAAAGTAATACTGATATTGTATCTTCTTCCTATACGCGGATTAGGAAAAGTAATTAACTTTCCTTCTGAAATCTCACGCTCGCCGTATTTTACTTCAATATTTGTCTGAGTCATTTATATTTAATAATAATTAATATTTTCTTGAGAACAGGGAATAGGGAATTGGGCATTGGGCATTGGGCATCGATCCACAATATCCAATCCTTAAATTTACCTACATCTCTTATAATTCTCAACTGGTAACTGCTCGCTCCTAACAGTTAACTGCTCACTGTTAACTGTTAACTGTTAACTGCTCACTGCTCACTGCTCACTGTTAACTGACTACTCTCCTTCCCAATCGGGACAGCTTTCGTCTTCATATCCTGAAGGATGCATACCGCAAACGAGTAAATTGCCGTTGTAAACTTGTCCGTGATAGTTACTACAACCCATGCAGGCTGGGTTTTGTTCGGTTGTGGGTTCAACAGGATAAGGGAAATGACCTTCTAAATCATCTCCTAAAACATCTTCAAAATCCCAGTAAACTTCTAAAAATGGTTCTGCTAAATCCTGTAAATATTGATCTACCTCAGTAAGTAACGAACTTTGAACTTGCTCGCTAATTTCTTCAGTCATTTCAATAAAACTATCCACTACTTCCGTCATTCCCACGAAAAAGCGTTCTACTTCGTCCGATACTGATTTTACTACGTCCGAAAAATCTTTTTGCCACTCATCCATAAAAAAATAGTCCTCACTTTCTTAATTTTAGGACATTTACTTCAACGCTTTTAATACGTCTTCCGGAGGGTGGCAATTAACAATAACCATTTAGCACTTAAAAAACATTTGCGAAAATGCTTGATATTGCGCGGGTTTAAAATACTAAAAGTACACCCCAAGGGATATTCTATAATAATAATTCTGGAATGTCTGTTAATAATTTCCAGGGAATTACTTACTTTGAGTTAATTACACTACCGGCATTAATTATTTATCGCGCTGCAACCGACGCAATTCTTCTTGCATCCGCTTAACTTGATCGCGTAATTTGTCAACGTCTTGGGGCTGGGCTTCCTTTTCGGTGGGTTCATCCCCATCATCCAAAATTTCTATGCGACGGGGTTCGGTGCGAGTTGTAGTTTCGCCGCTGCCAACATTACCCGTTTGCGCTTGTTTCATCATGTCTTCGACAAACTTACGGGCTTCTTCCGCATTCATTTCGCCCTTCGCAACCATTTCGTCTGCTAATTTTTGGGCTTGCGATCGCAACTCGGCTAAAGTTCCACCTGCTTTTTCGCTAGCGTAAGAAGCTAACCCAACACCAAGGTAAAAAGCTTTTTTAGCAATATCTCCGAAACCAGGCATTATATGAGAATTCTCTATAAAAACTAGGACAGCCCGGAGACTACGCCTACTGTAAGCATCCCGTATTGCTGCTACCTTCCGGTCCTGACAAAATTTGGGCGTTGCAGTTGCATAGATCCGAGCCTAAAAACTACTATAGCATTAATTTGTTTGAATGTGTAAGGCGCTCCGATGATTTTTTTAGTTAATTAATAGTTAATCAACTAGAAGTCGCCATTCGTATAGCTTATAGTCAACACAATTATTTTCAATCAAAGGATCGCGAGAAACAATAGCTTGAGCTTCATCCATCGAAGCGGCTTCAAATAGCAACATTCCACCACCATATTGCGCCCAATAGCCCGTTTTTGCGTTGTGCCCTTTCTTTTTCAACTCTTCCACATAGGCTTTGTGAGCGGGGACGTATTTATCGAAAGTCGATTTATCAACTTTTCCTTCTTCAATTTTCACAAACCACGGCATTTGATTTTATTTCCTCGAAATGTTGTCGGCTCTACGGTATTTATTATGCTGTGCGTAAGTCCTGACTTGTTTCAATAAGACCGATATTCCTTAAAAACTTCGATTTTATTGTCCGTATTGAAAGAGACTACAGCAAACGGATCTTTTTTATTTCCCATTTCCATTCCTGGGGTACCTGAAGGCATTCCGGGTACTGATAAACCTATTTGCTTGGGCGATTGAGCGATAAAACGTTTGATATCATCACTGGGAACGTGTCCTTCCATGACATAACCGTCAATAATTGCAGTATGACAGGATGCTAATTGTTGAGGTACGTTAAATTCTGCTTTAATTGCTGCCATTTCTTCGGTTTTAAGATCGTGTTTAATTTTAAAACCGTGTTTTTGCATATGTTCTATCCAACCTTCACAGCAACTACAATCAGGGCTGCGATAAACAGTAACTTTTGCTCCTGATAATATTGGTTCTGTTTCTTTATCCCATACGCCCTTCATGGCTTGAGCATTATTTCCTGTAAACGGAAGCCAATAGAATATTCCTACCATTGCTAAAATAACAACACTTTTGATGAGATAAAGAAACAATTTGGAATGAAATTTAAACATTATATAGAACCATTTTTTGGATGCGGGGATTTTGGATTTAAAAGTGAAGACTTAAAAATTATCTTAGCGCTGTTAATTGAGCAAGCATAAGTGGTTATTTAGTTTTTAGTTTTTAGTTTTTAGTTTTTAGTTTTTAGTTTTTAGCTTTTAGCTTTTAGCTTCTTGATTAATAATGCTGGAATAGAAATATATCGTGCTTTCCAGCTAAAAAAGGTCATACTTATGATAGTATTTATTCCGCCAGTAAAGCTGGTTTCTTAATGTGGTCTGATGCTCTCAAGCAAGAATTAGCCGATACTAATGTAGAAGTATCTAATATTTGTCCTGGATATTCTCAACAGGGATTGCTTGCCGATGCTGGCATTATAGCACCTCTTTCTACGCCGGAAAATGTGGCGATCGCAGTTAGTGATGCCCTGCGAGAATAATGGGGCTGAGGTAATTGTTAATGATGGTTTTTTCATCAGAAATATTGCAAAGTTAAAGTTGACAGTTGAACAATTTTTTCCCAACTTTGGCGATGTTGTTCGCAGAGATTTGGATGTGAATGAATTGAATCAGACGTGAATAGAAAGAAAAAATTAACTCCAAATAACAATGAATCATTATTAAAATAAGTGTTATGATTAGTACAACACTAGTAATAGAGTTGGATATTTATTGTGGAACTACAAGCATTTTTGCTAGGTAGTATTTTAATTTTATTAGGGATGTTTTGGTGGAATATTTATCTGTCCAAACGTCTTTATTCTGTTACTCAAATAAATCGCAGCTATCATCATATTTTTAATCAAAGTTATCATAATTTATTTATCATTAAATCTAACGGTACTTTATTAGAAGTTAATCAAAATGCGCTGAATTATTATGATTTAAGAGAAGATATTCGAGGTAAAGCTTTATGGGAAGTCTTCTCGCCAATTATTACTTCCTCAACTCAACAACATTTACAAGATGCTATCGCTCAAGCTGCTCAAGGTGATTTAGTTAGCCTTAATATTGAGTTATTACAAAAAAAAGATACAGCGATTTGTAATTTTTCATTTATACCCGTCACTGACAAAAAAAGAAAAGAAAATCTGATAGTTGTTCAAGTTTGCAATAACAATCAAGCTAATCAAACGGATTCCACACTAAAACAGGAATTATTAAAAACTTTTTTTAAAAATGCTTCAATTGGTTTAGCTATCCTTGATGATAAATGGCGACACGTAAAAATTAATCAAGTTTTAGCAGATATTAATGGTAAATCGGTAGAGGAGCATATTGGTAAAGCTGTTCGCGAAATGATACCCGCAATAGCTCCTAAATTAGAGTCTATTTATCAACAAGTTACAAATACGGGTGAACCTGTATCTGAAATTGAAATTACGGGAGAAACTCCCAAAGAACCAGGTTTAATCAGAAATTGGGAAGCTTGTTATTTTTCGTTACCTGTTTCCGATAACCGCAATGGAATTGGCTGTGTAGTGTTAGAAGTAACCAAACGCAAAAAAGCAGAGAAAGCCCTGGAAACTCGACTTCAGCAGCAAGCGACTGTGGCACAATTAGGACAACTTGCTTTATCGGGGCTTGAATTACCTACTTTGTTCGATAAAACTACAGCTTTAGTCGCTCAAAGTTTGAATGTAGACTCTTGCAAAATTCTCGAACGACTTCCCGAAAATAATAATTTACTGTTACTTTCTGGTGTCGGTTTAGAAGAAGGCTTGGTGGGTAACGCTATAGTGGAAACCGATTTAAAATCCCAAGCTGGTTATACTTTACTATCTTGTCAACCCGTTATATCAGAAAACCTGAAGCAAGAAACCCGATTTACAGATTCATCTTTGTTAAATCAATATCAATATATTAGCGGTATCAGTACGATTATTCCAGGTCAAGGAAATCAACCTTTTGGGGTATTAGAAGCACATTCCACCGTGAAACATCAATTTAGTTGGGATGATACCAACTTTATGCAATCAATTGCCAATATTTTATCAACTGCAATTACTCGCAAACAAGCAGAAGAGGAAAACCGTCAACTTAACGCTACTTTGGAAACACGAGTCAAAGAGCGTACTCAACAATTAGAAGAAGTAAATCAAGAATTAGAAGCCTTTTGCTATTCAGTTTCTCACGATTTACGCGCACCTTTACGCGCTATCCAGGGTTTTGCTCAAGTTTTGCTGGAAGATTATGAAAATTTATTTGACGATATCGGCAAAGAATATTTAAATCGGATTACAACAGCAGCAGCGCATTTAGATACTTTAATTTTAGATTTATTAGCGTATAGTCGTTTAGGAAGAACTCAAATCGAATTAGGACAAGTTAATTTAACAACTGTAGTTGAAGGAATAATAAGCGAACTTAAATCAGAATTACCAAAAAAGCAAGCAGAAATTATTATTAAATCGACGCTACCTGTTGTCAGAGGTCAGCAAAATATTTTAAAATCAGCCATTACCAATTTAATAACCAACGGTATCAAGTTTGTTTGTCCCGATATTTATCCAGTTGTACAAATTTGGGCGGAAGAACGAGGAGAATGGGTAAGATTATGGGTAGAAGATAACGGAATCGGTATTGCTGCCGAGCATCAAGAAAGAGTTTTTCGAGTTTTCGAGCGATTGCATGGAATTGAATCTTACCCCGGTACGGGTATTGGTTTAGCCATTGTTAAGCGTGGTGTTGAAAGCTTGGGTGGTAGAGTTGGTGTTGATTCTACTTTAGATCGAGGTAGTCGTTTTTGGATTGAACTTCCCAAGTTCAGCACATAACCAACAGCGAACAGTTATTAAGGGACTTCCAAGTTAAAAAATATCCAATCTTATTAGGTAGTGCGAGCTTCTAGATCGCTATATGTCTCAAGCAAGCTAGAAGCTCGCTATATGTCTCAAGCAAGCTAGAAGCTCGCTATATGTCTCAAGCAAGCTAGAAGCTGGCACTACGGTTATTAAATAAATTCTTTTTTGGAAGTCCCTAATATTGTATTGATGATTCTTAGCTCCAAAAATCAGTAATTAATCGCTTTATCCAATAACATATATGAACGAATGGCACAACTATCTACTGTAAAATAATGGAATTGAAAAAATAAGCCTTTGGTATAGGCTGCGGTGATGATTAGTTTAAGATAATTTAAAATAATATTAGAGGAATATTAATTGTGATGGGTTTAAACGATTCGGGAATTTTGTTAGTAGAAGATGATTCTAACGATATCCTGTTTATACAGCGAGCTTTCCGTCGCAGTAAACTGGAGAACTCCATGCAGGTTGTGCGCGATGGAGATGAAGCTATAGCATATCTTTCAGGTAAAGGAGTTTATACCGACCGCAGCCTTTATCCTTTGCCCGGTATAATTCTTCTTGACCTGAAACTTCCGCGTCGTTCGGGTTTAGAAGTTCTCGAATGGCTCCGGATGCAACCCGTAATTAAACGTATTCCGGTTGTGATTTTAACTTCTTCTAAAGAAAATATTGACGTAAATCGCGCTTATGATATTGGTGTAAATTCATATCTTTTAAAGCCAGTTAGTTCTAATGCTTTGAATGAGATGATTGAAACGCTTAATTCTTTTTGGCTAAAGCTTAATTGCTATCCTTCGATTGCAGTTATTTAAGATGCTTTCTAAGTAAATTCTGATTTAATATTTTAATTTTATACATTGTGTATTGTGATTTTGATTATTTGCCTCCCGTGGGAAAAGAAATATTAGTCAAAAACAGTTAGACAAATATAATGTCTGGAGTTAGTTGTATCAAATGTAGCGTTACTATATGGGTATAGACAAAACTCGACCGCTACAAAATATTTTACTAATTGACGATAACCCAGATGACCGTCTTTTAGCTATTCGAGAACTTGGAAAAGAGTTTTCTGAGTTGAATATAGTAGAAATAAATGATGCTAATGGGTTAGCGTCAGTATTGGAAGCAGATAATTACGATCTAGTTATTACAGATTATCAACTTAAATGGACAAATGGGCTTGATGTTCTAAGTGCTTTAAAATTTCGTCATCCCGATGTTCCGGTAATCATGTTTACTAATTCCGGTACTCAAGAAGTTGCCGTTGAAGCGATGAAAGCCGGTTTGGACGATTATGTGATTAAATCACCCAAACATTTTGTGCGTTTGAGTCAAGCTGTACGTTTAGCTTGGGAAAATGCTCAAATTCGTTTGAGATTAAATCAAACCTCTTTACGCTTACAATTTTTGTTAAATCAGCTGAATGTAGGAGTATTTCGGGCTACTTTAGATGGAGAACTAATTGAATGCAGCGATGGTTTTTTGCATCTTTTAAAGTTGAATACCCCGGAAGAAGCACGAATATTTTTTCGTACTTATCCAAAGTTGAATTTAGCTAATTCTCAGGGAACACCACCTTGGGAGAAAGAAGTTCAATTGTTACTCGATGGAAATACCACTTGGTTAATGTTGAGCGAAACACTTACCGATTTAGATGGTGAAACCGTGATTGATGGTTTGCTGCAAGATATTACCGAACGAAAATCAACTGAAGCTGAAATTCAACAACTTAATAAAACCCTCGAACGTCGTGTTTTAGAGCGTACTGCTCAATTAGAAGCAACCAATAAAGAATTAGAAATCTTTGCTTATTCAGTATCTCACGATTTGCGATCGCCAATTCGTCAAGTTTACAGTTTTGCCGATTTACTACAACAGTCTTTATCATCAATCAATATGCAGGAAGATATTGAAACTTATTTAGGAATGATTCTTAAACTTACCAAACGAGCCGGTAAGATGATAGATGATTTAATGGAATTTTCTAGTACCGGAAGATTTGAAATGCTCTACAGCACCATTGATATGAATCGTTTGGTGCAAGAAGTTAAACAGCAAATAATATCGCAAACCCAAGATAGATCGATCGTTTGGGATATCGAATCGCTTCCCTTAATAAATGGCGATCGCACTTTATTCAGAATAGTTTGGCAAAATTTAATTGAAAATGCTGTTAAATATACAAGTCACAACGATATTGCAGCAATTAACATTGGTAGCAGCAGTAACTCATCAGAGATTACTTTTTTTATCAAAGATAACGGAGCCGGGTTTGATATGCGCTACGTTGAAAAAATCTTTGGCATTTTTCAAAGATTGCATACTAACGAAGAGTTTGAAGGAACCGGAATCGGACTTGCTAACGTACAGCGAATTATTCATCGCCACGGAGGAAAAATTTGGGCGGAATCAACAGTGAATCAAGGAACAACATTTTATTTCTCACTACCGTTAACAGTTAGAAGTTAAGAGTTAGGAGTTAATAGTTAAAAAATTATCTACTCTCTCTCCATCTCCTTGTCCCCCCATCCCCTTGTCTCCCCAGATTCCTACCTAAAGAAATGTAAATTATTCTTCTTAAGATAGACGGCAATAAATATATTTTTTACTATTCTTCAAGTGAGTAATATTATATTTAAAGAATCTTTGCTTACCACCCCAGGAGGTAGTCACTCTGCTCGCAAACACTTTATCCAACAATCGGCTTTCTCAAAAAATGCTGCATATCCTGTTGTTAGAAGATGATTCCGCAGATCGCGAGTTAATCCGCGCTAGACTGAAAAATGGTGGTATAAATTGCGAACTAAAGCAAGTTGCGAATAGCACAGATTTTTTAGCAGAATTGCAAAATGACAATTTAGATTTGATTTTATCTGACTACGCGCTTCCTCAATTTGACGGAATTTCTGCTTTAAAAATAGCCCAAGAAATTCGTCCGGATGTACCTTTTATATTAGTTTCTGGGGTATTAGGAGAAGAAAGAGCCATAGAAGCGCTCAAAGATGGAGCAACTGATTACGTTCTCAAACAACGATTAGAGCGGTTGCTTCCCTCAGTAAAACGAGCTTTGCGCGAAAGTCAGGAACGTCGCGAACTCCAACGTGCCGAAGAATCCTTGCGTCAAACAGATGATATGCTGCGAGCGGTAGTTGATGCTTCTCCAGTGGCAATTATTACTTTGAGTTTGGATTATCAAGTTTTAACTTGGAATAAGACAGCCGAGAAAATTTACGGTTGGAAAAAGTTAGAAATTTTACATCAATCGCTACCAGTTGTTCCCGAAAGTTATAGAGATGCTTTCAATGGTTGTGTAGAAAGGGTATTACAAAATCAAACTTTGAAGAACTTAGAATTTCGTCATCTAAGAAAAGATGGTTTATTAGTTGATATTAATGTTTCCCTCGCACCAATACATAATTCTGACGGAAGTAGCAGTTGTTTTATCATGACTGCGGTTGATATTACTTTAAGCAAACAAAGAGAAGCAGAACGTAAAGTTTTATTGCAGCGAGAGCAGAAAGCTCGTGCGGATGCAGAAAAAGCCAGTCGAATCAAAGATGAATTTTTAGCAATAGTTTCTCATGAATTACGAACTCCACTTAATGCAATTTTGGGATGGACTAAACTGATTAGTAGTGGCAAAATTAAACCAGAAAGATTTGAGCAAGCGTTAGAAGTTATCGATCGGAATGCAACTTTACAAGCGCAATTAATTGAAGATTTACTAGATATTTCGCGGATAATTCGCGGCAAACTTCATTTAGAA
>JBARZF010000373.1:0-8366 GCA_049649675.1 Rivularia sp. (in: cyanobacteria)
ATCGATTATGAATGTTTGCATGACGAGCGCGGTAAACGAGTAATTGCTTTTGGACGTTGGGCAGGGATTGTTGGCGGTCATAATGCCATTCTCACCTGGGGGCGACGCGAGCGAAAATTTAATCTCAAACCCATGCATGAATGTCATGACTGGGCAGAAGCTCAAACTTATTACCAAAATTTAGCTCTTTCTAATATCAAGCTGGTAGTCACCGGAGAAGGTAGAGTTGCTAGTGGTGCTAGTGAAGTGTTGGACAAAATGAACATCAAAAGGATTTCACCTCAAGCATTTCTCGAACAAAACTTTAGTGAACCCGTGTACACACAGCTAGCGGTTAAGGATATGTACCGCCTTGAAGGAAAACAGAATTTTGATGAAAGTCATTATTATCAGCATCCAGAACAATATGTTTCTAATTTTGAACCCTATACCCATGCTGCGAATATTATGCTAAATGGTATCTATTGGGATAAGCGTATTCCAGCTTTTTTCAGTAAGGAGGATATGAAACCTAAAGACTTTACTATTCGCGTTATTGCCGATGTCACCTGCGATATTGCTCCAGATTCTTCTATCCCTTCTACAATAAGAGCAACTTCAATTACCGATCCTATTTATGGTTACGACCCTTTATTATCGAAGGAAACCGAGCCATTCCAAAATCACTGCATCGATGTTATGGCGGTGGATAATTTGCCGAATGAACTGCCAAGAGATGCTTCACAAGATTTTGGGAATCAATTAATCACTCAAGTGTGGCCGCAGTTAAATCAAGCTGATAGCCGAATGATTTATGAAGGGACTATTGCTCTTGATGGTGAATTAAACAAGCCTTATCAATATTTAAAAGATTATGTAAGTTAAACAACCGAGTGTAGCGCACAATTGCTACATAATTTACAGGTCATATCGCATCACTTAATAATTGGTTCGGCTTTCTCAACTGAATTATCCCCTACTCCCAAAGTCAATTCTAAGGGCGTGCGGTCTGGATAAGCTTTTACTACTTGCCTATAGACATCGTAATTTGTGGGTAACGTCCTTTGCTGCGTACCTTCTGAGTAAATGAATTCGTACTTCACAGATTTTAATAATTCGGGTCTGCTTGCCTCTTGTTCCGAACCTTGGCGTTGTTCTACCTCATCAACTGTTGGTCGCGATGGTAATGCAGCCCACCACAAACCTCGGTCATCGGGTCCTGTAACTGCTCCCGATGGTTTCAAACCATTACGATTGAGCAAGGAAGTTGTAGCAAATTCTTCCAAACGCGGTGATGGTTCCGTTGTTAGATTATTCGCATATTTTACTTGCCAGGTATAAGTTGTAAGTGCTGTAGCTTCATATTGGCTTGCAGTTACGTTGGTGCAACCAGCAATCGCAGCCGAAAAAAGAAGCGAAAATAATATCGGAGCGCGTTGTTTTTCTAATCTCACAAATGAAAAAAACCTCTGGATGAATATATATTACACCTCATTGACTCGTGCAAATAAAAAGATGATAAAAAAATCAATCAAAAGCTGATGGGATAGAGATTAAAAGATTTGGATTAAAGTCCAGTTTCAAACCTAATGCTTCCTAATGTTTTATCAAGCTCAATATTTTCCTTTTCAAGTTTCCTAAGCTTCTGAACTTCTTTCTGTATATCAAGTTTTCCTCGCTTGCGCTCCTCCAGAATTTTCTTTACTTCATCCTGAATACTGCTAATTTCCCCTGCTAAACCTTCATCTAAAGCATTTTTTAATTCCATTAACTTGTTTTTGACATTTGTCTCCACCGCTATTGCGAAATCTTTTTTGCGAGTCGCAAGTTCCTCACACAGTTTTTTGCTGACGTTTTTCTTAATTCCACCCTTTAGTGAAAGGATATTCAAAAAACCACCGGCAATAATAGCAGTGATTGTTGTAGCAATAAGGGCAATAGGATTCAATAAATTAAAAATGGCAAGAATTATTCCTCCAAGAAACTGAAGCAGCATAGTTTTAAGCATGGCTTGAAAACCCATAACCATTCCCATACCACCTGTGAGAAAGTCTCCAGTCATTAAGGTATATGCACCTGCACCTAAACGTCCCCATATAGATGGTTCTTTTTGTTTTGCAAGCTCTTCGTCACTAATTTGTTCACCAATTGAGATACTGAAGCGAAGTTTCTCAACAGCTTGCAAAAACTCATGAGCTTCACGTTCAAGATTTTCATACATCTGTTGAACACGTTCTTCAACCATCGGTGAGAGTTGCTCTGCAGTCCACTCGGAAACATCTAACTCGATTTTTTGCTTGAGATGGTCTATCACCTCCTTAACCACTGGCTCTAGTGTACTCTTACGAGGCGGAAAGCCAATCCCTGCCTCAATCTCGTACTCATCTGTCCAAGTGGGGATTTTGTCAGGAAGCTCCTGAAAATAAATACAAGCTAGATCGAAAGCCTCTCGTGCAATGTCAGCAATAGCAGAGTCAACTTTCTTCACTATCAATTCCCGTTTGCTTCCAAGAATGTCAAGGGGTATTTTTGCATCTTCATAGCGTTTTTCAAGTTCTTCATTTGATGCTTGAAGCATATCTATCCGAGAAGGTACAACTTTCCTTACTGCCATGTTCACAGAACTTAACGAACGTAAGGTAGTCAATATTTTTGCCCGACCTTTTTGTTCAACTAGAAATGATTCAAGAGCTTTTTCTACATCTTCAATTCCAGATTCAACTAATTTTTGATTATCTTGATTAATTCTCCCAAGAAGAGCAGTTCGTGAATCAACAAATTTGATTCCTTGAGAATCTAATTCTGTAAAAGGAGATAAATTCTTGAAAACAAACTTCTCAAAATCTTCCTCACTTTGTTCGCCCATTGAGGCAGATTCTTTGATATGGTCATAATAGGTAATGATAAAAAATAAGGATTCATAACCCAATGAGTGCAGCAATTTGATGGTATCCAAATCTTTTCTTGAGCCAGTATCTTGGCTTTTCATTAAGTAGAGAACTGCATCTACCGACTTGGCATAATCTAAAGTAATGTCATCACGTGAATCAGGATCGTCAAGACCTACAGAATCAATTAGCTCGACACCATTGGCACATAGTTCTAATGGCCACAACAATTTCATTCGCTTGTATTTGCTGGTAACTTCCGAGCCATCGAAATGATCAATTTTGATATATTTTTCAAGCTCATTAACTGGAATATCAAATGGTTTATCATTATTTAGTCCCATGCCTTTTTTGGGATAAAGTATAACCTTTTTATTATCCTCTGTTGCATAAGTAATATTGCACAGCACACCTGTGGTTGGAGTAGGTGAAGCAGGCAGAAGTTTTTCTCCAAGAAGAGCATTCACAAAAGTCGATTTTCCAGAACTGAACCGACCAACTATTAGTACTCGAAGCTTATCAGTTTTTAAACGATTAATCAGTCCCTTAACTACCTCACCTTGTTTTGTTCCTTTTGTTTGAATCTCATCCATTTTTAACTCAGCTACAATTGCTGCTTGCTTTTGTGCAAGTGCGAGCAACTCATTGCGTCGCTGGTTATAAATCTCATAAAGATTAGAAGAATTAGCTTTCATAATTGAGTCTCCTTTTATTAATTACAAGTTTACTTCCGTCTTAATTTCCACCATAAGTTGGTTGGTTTGTTTGACTACTTGCTCCCAATTCACTCCAGAATTATTGACTGACTTACGCTTCATTTCCATTAAGGCTTGAAGCTGAGCTTGTTGCCAGCGAAGCTGGTGCTGCTTCAGATCGGAGATGACTTTGTTGTAACTTTCTTTGAGTTTGCGAGATACTTCTACAGCATATTCATGTTCTACTCGCTCGATTATCTTGTTAAGTTCGCCACAAATCTTTTCGCGTTCCTTATTAGTATTCCAGCGGATGATTTGTTCCGCTGTTAATCCTGCGATCGCACTGGCTGCTATTCCAGCACTTGCAAAACCCAAAGGACCCAGAACTGTTCCAGCTACAACAACTGATACCGCAGTTCCAACGCGGGAGATTATTTTCAGAGTATTCTGGTTAGAAAGATCAACTTCTGTTTGTTCTACCGAAGCTTCATTTACTGAAATATTTGGTTCGCTAACAACTTGCAGTGGATAGTTAAATTGCTTAGAAACTTCTTCCTGAAGCCATCGGATATCTAAATTAATTTGTTTATTAATTTCGCCCCCAAGCTGCCGAGCAAGTCTATTGAGTTCCTGCTCTAGACGGAATGGCAAATCCCGTTCCCACCAAGTTTTTACATCGTTACAGCGTTGGAGTTCGTACAGAAGCACTTCAACAATGTTTGTACGATTGTTTTGAAGATTTCCCCTGAACATATCATCTACGTTGTGACGTTTGAGATCGAGTTCTTGCTCAATTTGCTGCCAAACCAGATTCTGTGAATCCAATTGTTGCTGACGCTGCTTTAACTCCAGTTCCTTCTCCAGTTTATTTTTTTTCTGAGCTTCCAGTGCTGTTTGTGCAGCGGAATGAATTATATCAAGAACGGACAGTAGGTTATGAGCAATTTGTTGAGTACGAACGGATACAACATCGGTTTTATCTATTGCTTCTTGAATAGCTGTTTTTAGGTCACCGATGTTGCTGTTATCTGAGTAATTAATACTCTCCGGGATAACTTTGATTGTTGAATTAGAGTATGATTTCGTATGTTTAGTAACATAACTTATGACATCTTCAAGTTCTTCAGGAAGCAGCTTGTCTATCTTTGAAAGTGTAATAACCACAGGAATCTTCCGTTTTACGCACTCAGAAAGGAAATGTGCTTCAGCCCTTTTCAATGCCATTAAAGCGTCAATTACTAATACTACGTAATCTGTTTCCTCCAGCAATGAATTTGTTACATCTTTAAGCTCCTCCTCAGAAGCATCAAGAGCAGGCTTTTCTACCAAATGAAAACTATTTTTGGTTAGCCATTGGTGGCAAAGAGAAATGCTTACCAATGCTTTGCTTGATTCTACAAATAAATCATTTTTATGCAGATTCTCTAGTGGATATAAAGTTTGGTCATCAGTTAGGAGAAAACCTTCTTTATTTTTGTTATCTTCCCCCTGAATTGAAAATTGTATATTCCTTGAAACGGCAGTTACAGGTAGAAGCTTTAAATCAAGGAGTTGATTGATTGAGCTACTTTTTCCAGAATTGGCACTGCCAATAAAGGCGATATTAATCGAATCCTTGTTAATTTTTTTCAGCGCTTTTAGCACTGGTTCAATAGCTTTCAAGCAACTTGCCTGAGTGGCAAGTTCATGAGTCTTTTTCAACCACCTACCCAATTGCTGGGTAAGTTTACTATTCTCACCTTGAGATATATTTGTATTTGTCATGGAAAAAAGCCTGGTTTAATTTTTATAAATTTATACTTGAATAAGTTTTGATTTAAGAGTTTCTAGTATTTGCTTGCGTCTACTCAATTCAGTACTATCAGAGTTTATTTCCTGGATATCACGGTTCAGCTGATTTCTTTTTTGATGATGTTCAGTAACCATTTTGTTAACAACAGCACCATATTCTGAAAGATGAGCTTCTACAATACTTTGTAAATACGAAACAGCATCGTTAACAAAATTGTCTATTGTTGATTGCACTTTCACAAAATACTTATCAACATATTCGTCAACATCATTTCCAACTTTGTTTCTAACCTCCTGACGACAACTATCTAAATCATTGCCACTACGATAACCAGTAAAGCCACCAGCAGCAGCCCCAGCAGCAGCACCTATAGGACCCAAAAATATAAATCCTGCCGCTGCTCCAATGGCTGCTCCCCACCCAGCCCGTTTGTTATCTTCTTCATTAACTTGCTCTATGAAAAATTTGGGTGATGTAAAGCTTATCGAGGTAATAGAAACAGAAGATACAGTTAGCGAAGGAATGGCAATATTTACACCAAGGGCTTTTAGATTTTGGTAATTCTTCTCAAACTGTTCTCTAAACTCATAAGATACCTCTTCACAACACTTTTGAAGTTTTTTGATATCTTTATTCACCTTACGAACAAATTTCTGTCCTTCAGCTTCGACTGCTTCTCTAATTTTAGGTTCCACAGCATTATCGTAATTGTGAATAATATCCCAACCATTTTCATTGATGATATTACTAACCTCCGCTTTTATATCCGAGCTAAACTTATTTTTTTTTGATGATAAATTCGATTTACAAATATTTCCCTGACGAGATATCTTTTCTATACATTGCTCAAAAAGCTTCTTTAATACTTCTTCTATTGCTGTCACTGAATTTGCATTAAGGTATTGCTCCTCCAGAGCAAGTTTTTTTTGCTTATCCTCAATATCCTGATTCAACTCAAGAAAAATTGCTTGAAGAAGGCATACCAAACGTTCTGAAATAATTACATTACGTTGGCGAATCATCTCACGTAGAAAAATTGTTTCTAATCCAATAAACTGCCGCTGCCAATAAGACCAAATATCTTGTTTATATGATGGAATTTTGGCAATCGGTAACATTGTTATTGCTGCTGATTCAAGAACCATTGGATTAACTAATCCCAGTTTTTCCTTCAGCTTGCCTTTGACGAAATTAATTATCTGCTCCCTTTCTTCTTCTTCTCGATCGTCCATTGCAGTCACTACAAAAACGCAGCGATGCAGAAAATGACTAGCTGTTGTTCTCAAGAAGGATATTAAAGTATCTGACATTGGTGCAGATGAAGGAATAAGCACAATAGCTGCATCAGCCGACTCTTTGATTACAGTTTGCGTTACGCTTGCATGATTGTGGGTATAATCTACTCCAGCACCAATACCAGGAGTGTCAATAATCGAAAGTCCTGATTTGAGTCTTTCTTCTGGCAGCCAAATATCTATACGTTTTACCCAATTTGCAACAGCTTGGTCAGATGTTAATAGATCGATTAATTGGTTAAGTGATGGTTTTTTCGGTAAATCTGTTTTTAGTTCAGAAATAGTTTTGCATAACTGTGAGTAGTTTGATTCCGTAGCCCGGATGCATTTTTGATTTGAAAAGGTTACGCTAACACTCTTGATGTGTCCATATTTGATATAGGTTGCCGATGCTGTTGTTGCCACCCTCGCAGACTTTAATAAGCGTTGTCGCAACAGCGCGTTGATAAAAGTACTTTTACCACTAGAGAATTCTCCGAGAACGGCAAGATAGAGTGTTGCATCTGTTGTTCGCTTTTCTATGTATTGAAGCTGTTCAAAAAGGTTTTGCTTTCGTTGACTTGATACAGAATGCTTGTGAATCATATTTTTGGCAAATAAAATATGCTCACTTGCATTTGTAATAGCATCAATTTCTTCAAACAAAAAATTATTTGGATTTCGCTGATGCATACAATGCCCTCAGAAGATGGGTCAATTTATAGTTATTGGCTTAATCAATTACAATTTATCCTTTACTTTCAATAAAGGTCATCTTCAAAATCATCTCCATCATCCAAATCACAATCTTCTTCTTCAGAACTATCATGTTTATGGAATAAAGAATCTTCCACTCCACTAACATCCTCTAAGGTATCTAGGGATTCTGAATCGTTACTGCTAATTGTTTCATCTGTGGTGAGATTAGGAATATCTGAAACAAATCCTCCTTCATCAACGTATTTAGTAAGCAGTTCTGTCTGGTCATTGAGCAGTGAATCACTGAGTTCAAGCTCCATGCAAGGTGCAAAGGATTCCTGAAAATTGTCATAAGACAAGTTACCAATCTCTGGAATATGCCCAAGTGCGTAGTCAAAGTTGACCATCTCAGGATTAAATGCTATAGGAGCAGGCTCAGTGGTTGACACCATATCGAAGTTAGAATCTTTCCAAGCATCGATAAACTGTTCCATAGGATATTCTTTGGCTACGTCACCAGAGCCTGGATCTGTAATAATTACTTTTACATTGTCAGGGTCTGATGTATCAATTCCAGAAACAATCAGCGCATGATCTGCTCGATCGTCTTCATATTCTTCGTTTTCAGGATTCCAAAGTTCACCAGAATCAACACCAATAATTACCTTATGTCCTTTAGCAAGCTCGCTGGTTAATGTAAAAATATTGGCATTTTCGTAGCGGTTCACCTCAACTCCATGTAATTCAAGGAGGTTACCTACATCAGCGGAACTGGTACCTTTACCAGGCGTATACCATCCGTGGTTAATTGCTTGTTCTTGGAGTTCTTCCTCGGATACATTCACACCAAAATCACGCAGTACCAATTCTTGAGAGCGAATAGCACAGGTGTCATCTTCACCTTGTAGAATTGAACTAGATTTTCCATCAACTCCCGGTACACCAATCACTGCTGGAGCAGATTCAAACTTCGTGTATGTGTTGTTATTCACAGTCTCAAACTCCTGATTTAATTTTATGTTTGCTGCATCATCGTCAT
>JBARZF010000374.1:0-5137 GCA_049649675.1 Rivularia sp. (in: cyanobacteria)
TACGGAATTATGGTTAAGGATATCCCGGTTATTCTGGCTAATGCGTTTACTTTAGTTTTTAACCTGGCAATTCTTTATCTTAAAATTAAATATGGAAAAACACCTCAAACAAAACGCTTGTGACATCCGATTTATTTGCTAAGGAACGCCTTTTATTTACTTCTGTAACTCCCGATACCGATGCTATTCCCGTTATTTTTGCTTTTCCCAATGAATATACTGTGGGAATCACTAGCTTGGGTTATCAGGTGGTGTGGGCTACTTTGGCTACACGTGCGGATTTACAGGTGAGTCGCTTGTTTACTGATATCAGCGAAAATCTGCCCCGAAACCCGGAAATATTGGGTTTTTCGATGTCGTGGGAGTTAGATTATGTCAATATTTTAAATTTGTTGGAATCTTTGGATATTCCGATAAAGTCAGGCGATCGCCAAGATAATCATCCCATAGTTTTTGGTGGTGGTCCGGTTTTAACGGCTAATCCCGAACCTTATGCTGATTTTTTCGATGTGGTTTTGCTCGGAGATGGCGAAAATCTATTAAATGATTTTATTAATGCTTATAAAGAAGTTAGAAATGCAGATAGAGAAACGAAATTAAAAGCACTTGCACAAGTACCAGGAATTTACGTTCCCAGCTTATATGAAGTTGAATATAAAGCTTTAGATGGTGCGATAAAATCTATCAAACCAATTTCATCGGATATTCCCGCACAAATACAAAAACAAACTTATCGCGGAAACACTTTATCAGCTTCAACGGTAGTAACGGAAAAAGCAGCTTGGGAAAACATTTTTATGGTGGAAGTTGTCAGAAGCTGTCCGGAAATGTGCCGTTTTTGTTTGGCTAGCTATCTAACTTTACCTTTTAGAACTGCGAGTTTAAATGATTCGTTAATTCCGGCAATTGAAAGAGGTTTACAAGTAACAAATCGTTTGGGATTATTAGGCGCTTCGGTAACTCAGCATCCCGAATTCGAGACTTTATTAGAATATATTAATCAGCCAAAATACGAAGATGTACGTTTAAGTATCGCTTCGGTAAGAACCAATACCGTAACGGAAGAATTAGCCAGAACTTTGGCTCAAAGAGGAACAAAATCCTTGACAATTGCCGTAGAAAGTGGTTCGGAAAAAGTAAGAAAAATAATTAATAAAAAGCTCGAACAGGAAGATATTATCAAAGCAGCAGAAAATGCTAAAAAAGGCGGATTGAAGGGTTTAAAACTTTACGGAATGGTGGGAATTCCGGGAGAATTAGCAGAGGATTTAGATGCAACCGTAACGATGATGCAGAATTTGAAAAAAGTTGCTCCAGGATTGCGTTTAACGTTAGGATGTAGTACTTTCGTACCTAAAGCTCATACGCCTTTTCAATGGTTTGGAGTAAATAAAGAAGCAGAAAAACGACTAAAACTTTTGCAGAAAAAATTAAAACCCCAAGGAATAGATTTTCGTCCAGAAAGCTACAATTGGTCGATAATTCAAACTTTGTTGTCAAGGGGAGATAGAAGATTATCGGAACTTTTGCAACTTACCCGCAACTTTGGCGATTCTTTAGGTAGTTATAAACGTGCTTTCAAAGAATTAAAAGGGCAAATTCCCCCATTAGACTTTTACGTTTACGAAAACTGGTCAACCGAGCAAATATTACCTTGGAATCACTTGCAAGGACCGCTTCCACAATCTACACTGCAAAAGCATCTGAATGAAGCAGTTAACAGTTATCAGTTAACAGTTAACAGTTAGGGAATTGGGCATTGGGCATGGTAAATATTTAAGAGTTGGAAGTTATGAGTTTTAACATGCAGACCTTTAACTTTTGACCCTTGACCTTTGACCCTTGACCTTTAATCATGCAAAATACTGCTGAATATTACTGCGCTTATTGTGGCGAACCAAGTGTAACTTTTATTGACATCAGTCAGGGTTTTCAACAATCTTATGTAGAAGATTGTCAAGTATGTTGTCGTCCTAACATTTTATATATACGGATCGATCAAGACACACTCGATATCGAAATTGATACAGACTATGAAGAGTAAATAATTGATAATTAATAACTGCTAACTGCTCACTGTTCACTGTTAACTGATAAATGTTGGATTTTAAACACTCCTCAATTATTAACGCACCTGTAGAAGTCGTTTGGAAATTTCACCAAAGACCTGATGTTGTTAAACTTTTGATTCCACCTTGGCAATCAATACAAGTAATTCGTCGCGATGGCGGATTTGGTATTGGTGCTAAAACGGATTTTCGTTTATTTTTGGGGCCGTTATCTATCACTTGGGTAGCCTGTCATACTCAATGTGAAGAATATCGCTTTTTTATTGAAGAACAAATATCTGGTCCTTTTGAATTCTGGCAACATCACCATAAGTTTGAATCGGAAAATGGTAAAACTCGATTAACTGATGAAATTACTTTTTCATTGCCTGGTGGTGAATCGGTAGATTTTGTGAGTGGTTGGTTGATGAAATCACAGTTAGAAGGAATGTTTCGCTATCGTCATCAAGTTACGAAACAAGAGTGTGAATGAATGATCAAATATTAATTATGAATTGTGATAATAGATTGAATAGAGTGTAAAACCAACAAAAATTCTTCATTGACAAAGTAATCGCAGTATAAAGGGAAAAGAATAAAACTAACAAAACATACTTTTCTTACATATATGACTAAGTAAAATTTCTGTTTTTTTTTATTTTTACAACATTAATTTACTGTTAATATTTGACTTGACACTTGATTATTTCGTGATTTTCAGGTGCTGATTCGTTGTATTTATCAACGAAAAGATCGCGGATAAACTTTGAAACTTATTGAGAGGAATCTATGACACAGGTAGCTTCAAAGGAAGACACAAGGGTGTGGACTAAGGAACTTGTGCAGAAACACGCTCAAACCGCAGTTAAGGTAGAACTTTACACTTTACCTTTCTATCTGACAGCCTTGGCATCCATCATAGACAAAGAAAGCAATGCTTATAAATCTCTTTTAAGTATTTGCATTGAAGAAATGCTTCACCTCCAGTTAGCAGCAAATCTTTGTATTGCACTCGATACACAACCAATATTTGAAGCACCAATCTATGGTATAGATATTCCCTATTTAAAACCTAACGATCCTGAAACCAAGCATTTTAACCTAATTAATGCCAAGTTGGATGCTTTCAATACAAGAACTCTTGACACCATGCTTGATATCGAGACTCCTAATGGTTTAGAAGAGCATCCCGATCGAAAAAAAGGACCTGGTAGAAAAATTATTGACTGGGTTGAACATGAATTCGAGGAAATGTGGAATATGGATAAACACGAGACTCCAAATTATCCTTACTCCTGCATTGGTGAAATGTATAACGCGCTGATCGTTGGAATACATAAGGTTGGAGAAAATCAATTTTCTTGGAACTATAAAAATCAGCAATTAAGTTGGGACAAGGCACCGACTTTTAGAAAGATTTTCAAACAGGTTGTTATTAATCTTCACGATGCAGAGGAAGTTGTTAAACTTATTAGCTTGCAGGGTGAAGGTGACACAGATCACAAAACAATACCTGCACATTATAAATTAGATCATGAGTTGGATTTTCATGGATTGAATGAGTATTCTCACTACGAGCGGCTACTAGATATTAAAAATCTAGGTCTTAAAGAAGTAAAAGTTTACTCAGTCGTCAATAATGGAGAAAATCAAGAAGAGCAGCAGAAAGCTTTGGAAAATCTTCAGGATAGCTTTCGTTTATTCCTTTTTGAACTGGACGAGATATGGAATAAAGGTAAAGTTATCAATGATGAGAAGGCTTTTTGGGGCATAATGAAGAATGTTTTAATGCCATACCTTGAAAATTGCTGGAAAAGTGGTGTAGTTCCTAAGTGGACACCTTAAATACTATTCTTTAGACTTAAAATTAAATTGTTGAACCAAGAATCCTTCAAGCTTCAGTCAGTCGGGAAAGTTTCAACTAATTAATTTACTCATCACCAGTTAAATAGGCTCCGATTATAAACCTGGTTTCTCTAGGAATTTTAGGCATTTAAACCTACTGTTTTCCTAGAAACCAGGTTTAACCATATAAATATTTAAATACAGCACTTCTCATCATTAAGAAAAGCTCGATACGTTTTTGTAGCTAGCTCTGCGAATCGCAATCATTTTATTAAAATTATTATTTTAGTAAAGAAAATATGAAAATACGTGCAAGATAGTTGTATTTAATTATTTTGCACATCATAATACTTGTAGTTTTTCATCAGCAATAACACTGAAAGATCGCGCCATAACATTATTGTTTATGGCGGAGATTTTCCTGTTTATTGTTTTGTAAGTATTATTTGTAAATATAAATTGAATATGAGATTTTTTAATCGTGAATTAGCTCGCCGAAAAGCTTTACAATCAACTTTGGTGAGCAGTATTTTGTTGTTTAATATGAAATCGTCATTAGCAAATCAAAATCTAGAAGAAAAGGCGAAAAATACTGATTCTGCAAATAAAGAATCTCTTCAGCTTGCTAAAAATAAAATCTGCCCGTCTGCAAATATATTACCTATACGTTCTTTTAATACTGCAAAATATTACGTTTATATTTGTAGGGGAGATAATAAAAATATGCAAGGATATTACGTTCGTATTCCGAAGAATTTAGATAATAAAATAACAGTACCTATTACTAGAAAAGCAAGAGAAACCTATACTGCGATTAAGGGTGAAGTAGCGTATATTATTACTCCTTATGAAATGTTCATAACTAAACGCGGTCGGATTATTCACAGGGAAAAAGTCATAACTGCCGTGCAAGCAAATGGTAAATCTTTAGCAAAAGGTTGTCCTGAAGGTAACAATACTTTTGCTAGAGCAGAAACCAAAAACTTCTTTATTTATATTTGTGGTAGCGAAAATCCTAGTAGTTATGTAAGTGTTACTAGAAAAAGCAATCGAATAGTTAATCTTCCATTAACTTTAGGGAATCAAAACGATGCAAAAGCCAATCGATACATAGCTACAAACGGTAATATACGTTTTGTTCTTACTAACAAAGTATTAAGAGTTTCTCGCGGTGGTCGAAATGTGGTGAAAGAGAAAGTTTTGAAGTGGGAGTGAGGGAGATGGGGAGAGGGGGAGATGGGGAG
>JBARZF010000375.1:0-2679 GCA_049649675.1 Rivularia sp. (in: cyanobacteria)
GCATAGCTCAAACCCAAAGCCACATCTTGATAATTGCTATATGCCATTACAGCCATTACGGGAACGGTGGGTTCTTGATAAATTTTTTGCGCTACTTGTTGGGGTAGATATGGTTTTTGTAAACCTAGATTAGATACAACGAAAATACAACCGATCAAACCAACAAGTAAAATTATCGGTAATTGGTGATTTTTAATTTTTAAGTTGAAAATATTTGATTTTTTTAAATTCGTAGTGCGAGCATCTTGCTCGCTTGAATTTCCCCGTACATTCGTAGTGCGAGCATCTTGCTCGCTTGAATTTCCCCGTACATTAGTAGTGCGAGCATCTTGCTCGCTTGAATTTCCTTCAGAAAGCAAAATATTTTTATCCTCAGAAAGCAAGATATTTCCATCCTCAGAAAACAAGATACTTTCATCTCTAATGTTTTCGCGAATCAAACTGGCAGCAATTAAAGCGCTGAAGCTGGGATAATAAATAAAGTTGTAGCGGGGTGCAACTGTGATATCTTTACCGAGTATGTAGGAAATCGTAAATATTCCTATTAATACGAAAGTTGTGAAGCTTAATAAAGTTAAAGTTGGTAAACAAGTTGTGGGTTCTTTTAATAACAGCTTGATTCCTCTAAATACTTTCCATCCCAACCAAGCTGCAAATAACAACATTAGCAAAGCTGAAATAATTGTTATTGCTAAAGGTTGTCCTTCTACAGGTAACATAATTATCATTACAACCCAACTTATCAAGGTTTGATATAAGGGTTCGATGTGTTGGGGTGTCGGTAGCCAACTGGTTTCGGAACGGTTTAAATGATTTTGAACTATTCTTAACCAGGGAATAAGCGCGATCGCAACAGTGCTGATGGATAAAATTAATGCGATAAAACAATTTCGCAAAGATTTACTGCTGTGTAAATTTATCTTCTGCAATGACAAAAGCTTGATTTTTTTATTCCGTGACAAGCGAGGTAAAAATATTAGTAGTAATAAGGTAGCAATTTGAGCTATTAAAGCAATAATGCAAAAATAATGAATGTAAATAGAAATAATATTGATAATTGTCCATGTCAGCCACAGCCAAACTCTAATTTTGACTTGTTGGCGTTGAAAAATATCTTGCTGAATTTGTATAAGCGCTAACAAAGATAAACTTATCGTCAGCATTGGTAAAGTGTAATGCCGCGCTTCCTGAGATAAATAAACCGCGAAAGGGGAAACAGCTACAAAAGCAGCACCCATTAATCCAGCTTTACGAGAAAAAGCTAATCGGTTGAGAAAATACACCGCTACAACCAAAGCTACACCAAACCATGCAGAAGGCGATCGCAATTTATTTACCCAGTCATCACCAAGGGGAGCAACCCATCCCAAAAGCGCATACATTCCACAAAAAAACAGCGGTGGATGGGTAGATTCGGTAGCAATATTTTGAGCAATTTGAGGACAACTTACCCCCGGTTGATAAGTAAAAACATCCCGCAATTGTTCTAAAGGAAATACTACATCTAAGGGGATAGAACTATAATTTTTACCTAAACTAAAGATGGCGGTGATAACTTCATCCATCCACAAAGGTTTAAATTCCAAATTCCAAAAGCGCAAAATAATCGCTAATGAAATAAAAAAAGTTAAACTCAAATAATGTAAATTTAGCTTCCGATTTGTCATCATTAAATTATTAGATAATTGAGAAATGGCAGCAACTAAACTTCTTTCCAATCTCAATCTTTATTTTTAATATAGAAAATCTACATCTCTTTATTCTCATATGTCAGACGCTAATGTAACAAGCTCAGTGCCAGAAAATCCTTTGTCATCGCGATTGCCAACCTTGCATACATCTTCGCGTGCTGCCTCGATTGCAAATATCCGCAACTCCTTACGTATTGGGCAGCAACCGATGGCTGACTGGAAGGGTGGCCCATTAGCAGTATCTGCGGTGCCTGGTGCCGGTAAATCAACGGGAATGGCAGCTGCTGCGGCGATCGCAATTGCTCGTCAGTACCAAAAAACCGATTCTTTACGTCCGAGAATTCGTCGTCAATTAGTAGTTGTCACCTTCACTCGTTCCGCTGCTGCTAATATTAAAGCCAAAATCCGCAAATATTTAAGAGAAGGTTTATCGTTACCTCAAACGGGTTTTTTCGTTTATACTTTGCACGGTTTAGCGTTAAATATTGCCACCCGTCATCCCGAATTATCCGGTTTAGAACTCGATTACGTCACATTAATTACCCCAAATCAAAGTCATCGCTTCATCCGCACCGCAGTAGAAAAATGGATTGCAAATAATCCTCGACTGTACGCTCAATTAATGGAAGGGATGCAATTTGACGGAGAAGAAACAGAAAGATTGCGCCGTCAATCGGTGTTACGCACGGAAGTATTACCAGAATTAGCAACAGCAGTAATTCATGAAGCCAAAAGTTCGGGAATGACACCCGAAGATTTGCAGCAATTAAGCCATCAAAGCACCGATGCATACGAAATATTGAAAATCTCGGCAGGATTGTACGAACAATATCAAACCTTGATGAGAGATCGCGATTTCATCGACTACGACGACATGATATTGGCTGCATTACGAGTATTAGATAACGAAAGCGCCAGAAAAATCGAGCAAAAACAAGTATTCGCCGTATTTGAAGACGAAGCACAGGATTCTAGCCCGCTTCAGACT
>JBARZF010000376.1:0-35309 GCA_049649675.1 Rivularia sp. (in: cyanobacteria)
ACAAGTTTAGCAGAAGCAAAAGTCATTGCTAGAGGTATTGACAATACATGCGGCGACATTAGAACAAATTCGGGTGCAGATAAGATTAGTGCTATAGCTACTTCTTACAGTGCTACCTATGCAGAAGCACAAGTTTCTGCTTTGACGACTGCCCCTCCTGAAAACCAAGCTTTAGCCCTAGTAGTTGTCGAAGCTATTGCAAAAACTGAAGACATCGCGATCGCCATTGACAACTACTACGGCGATATTCGTACTGGTAGTGGAGCCGATACAATCGAAGCTACTGCCAATGCTTCTGACAACGCGATCGGCATTTACAACAAGTATGGCTATATTGGGCTTGGTGTAGGAAAAGATCGGATAGAAGTTACTGCTAATGCTTCTGAAAACGCAATCGGCATTTACAACAAGTACGGCCATATTCATACTGGAGATGGTGCTGATACCATAAAGGCGAGTGCTAATACGAATGGTAACGGAACCGCCATTTTCAATCACCAAGGTGATATTCGTACTGGATATGGAGCCGATACAATCGAAGCTTACGCTACTGGAAGTCAATCTTACGGTATTTATGGCGGCAATATTATTACTGGATATGGAGCCGATACAGTAAAAGCTTCCAGTTTTGGAGGTGGAGTCAAGATTAATATGGGCTATGGGATAGACTACGTTGAAGGTTTTGGTGAGGCTACAGTATATGGTGGTGCTGATTTCGATACCCTAAGTCTTGGCTCTTACAATCGAAGCGATTTTAATATACACACTATCAATGATTTCACTATTTTTGAACTAGGTGGCACTATCATGGAAACCAATGGATTTGAGAAATATACCTTTGCTGATGGAGATTACAGTTCTCATAACCTGATAGCTTAAAGTATTTTATCCGTCTTGGCCGGAAGACAGATGGCAGAATAAAAGATTTTTTTTGTTGCAAATTTATTGTTTTCCAGCTTTGAGCTTTAAAGTTTTACCATCTACAGGGTGTCTACCATCTGATTGGGGTTTGACGGATGTAATGACGTTAATTACGGCGTAACTTTCTACGATCTGAAATTTGGAATTACAGGTGATTAACAAAAGAAATATAGTAAGTTCATCGTCTTTTAACTTACACGATGGATTTTTGTGAGAATCTTATAGTAGGGGAGGAAAAGCTATTTGATTATACATAAGTTTATATATCTAATAGACCTCTCCGATAATTAATTTAAAACCATTGGAACTCAATCGCTAAAAATTAGTTTTCCACAGATTTATAATAGCTGATTTATCTTTTTACAAAATGTCACAGTAAAACTTTGTTGCTATCCAAGGTCACTTAATCTTCAATCTTAAAGTAGTAATTTTAAGATTTAAAGGTAGTCTTAAGGTTACTATTAACAGTTAGTTTCGATTCAATAATACTGCAAATTTTTAATTTTTATATAAAGAGGTGAAAGTTTATGAAAATAGCATTTATGTTTTTGACCTTCCTTAGAGGTTGTTTGAAAAGTCAACTTTTAGTATTTTAGATCCCCCTAAATCCCCCAACGCATCGGGGGACGTAAAAGTTGCCTTTAACCCCCCGATGCGTTGGGGAAAAGGGGGGATCAAAGCAGTGATGAGGTTACGTACCGTTACTTTTGGACCTATCCTCTTAGAGATGAAAAAACTTGAATACAAATAAATAGTCCAAAATCCTTAGTTCAAAAATAATTAACCAGCCTCTTCTTGAAAAAAGAAAATAATTTCTGCATTTTAAACCTAAAATCGAATGACAAATTCACTATCCGTTTCAGAAGCTCTCCAACTTGGACTGAAATATCATCGAGCCAATCGCTTGACTCAAGCAGGGCAGTTTTATCGTCAGGTACTCTCCTTGCAGCCCCAAAATCCAGAAGCATTATACGGATTAGGTACGCTGGCACAACAAATGGAGCAGTTCCAAACCGCAGAAGAGCTACTCAGTAATGTTGTGTCAATACAACCGAAGTTACTCAAGGCTTGGTTTAGTTTAGGCAATGTGCGTCAAGCGAGTGGGAATTTACCAGAAGCTGAGTCTGCTTATAAAAAAGCTATTGAACTGCAATCAGATGCAGCACCACTCTACAATAACCTGGGCTACACTCTCCAAGAACAAGGAAAGTGGGATGAAGCAATTGCTTGCTATCAAAAGGCTTTAGAAATTCAGCCCAATTGTATTGAAGCCGAGGTGAGCTTGAATAACGCTCTTTTTGCCCAAGAGAAGCTACCTCAAGATAAGCAAATCCACTACGGAACAGCGAATTACCAGCTAGGTATTACTCGCGTGAAAGCGGGGGATTTTAAGGGAGCCGAGGCTTATCTCCGGCAAGCGATCGCCATGCAACCAAATTTAGCGGAAGCTCATTACAATTTGGCGGTTGTTCTCCAAAAACAAGGCAAGTTTGAAGAAACTGTTTTATATTGTCACAAAGCTTTAAGTCTCAATCCTAACTATATTGAGGCTTATAAAAATTTGGGCGATGCACTCCAAGCACAGGATAAGTTGGAAGAAGCAGCAGATTCTTATCGTAAAGCTTTAAAGTTGAAGCCAGACTATGCTGAAGTTTATTCTAGTTTGGTAAGCGTTCTCAAAAAGTTAAACTCTACAAGTATTTGGAAGCGGTTTGAGAAGATTCGTCAGGTGTCCGGAATCAGGGGTGTTCTTACAGATGCCTGGAAGTTCTTTTGGATGCGTTTTGCCGGATTGAGTTTAGGCGGAAGAATCGCCACTTGGCTAGCTACCTGGTTTGCTCCACCATACTGGGGGCGCTGCCACTTGTCTTATTACCATACCTCCGGCTATGTATCCCCTAAAGCCGATATTTATCATCAAAATTTACAACTTGGTGCAAATATTTTCATTGGCGATCGGGTTACTATTTATAATGATAGGGATGGCGGACAAGTGTCTTTAGGCGATCGCGTTCATTTGTACGGTGACAGTTGTATTCAAACTGGGAAGGAAGGAACTGTAAAAATTGGTGCTGATACTCATATTCAGCCTCGCTGTCAATTGTCAGCTTATCAGGCTCCAATTCAGATTGGTTGTAATGTCCTAATTGCCACTAACTGCGCTTTTTATCCCTACGATCACTGTATGATGCCCGGTCAACTTATACACCTCCAACCTCTGGAGACGAAAGGAGGTATTACGGTGGACGATGGTGCCTGGTTGGGCTGTGGTGTTACCGTATTAAATGGGGTACGGATTGGTAAAGGAGCAGTTATTGGTGCGGGATCTGTTGTCAATCAAGATATACCAGATGGCGCTATTGCAGTAGGAATTCCGGCTCGCGTGGTCAAAATGCGTGCCGATTTAGCTCTTAAAAAAGATAATAACAAGCCTAACTCTGTAAAGGCTTGGTTGAGTTTAGGCGATTCGCGTCAAGCTAAAGGTGAGTTAAAAGAAGCGGTAAAAGCTTACCAAAAGGCGATCGCCCTACAACCAGATTTGTTTGAAGCTCATTGTCGCTTAGGAATGGTGTTACAAGTCAATGGTGACTTAAAAGCGGCGATTGCTTGCTACCAAAGAGCTTTGTCAATCAATCCTGTGTCCGCAGATGTTTACTTTAATTTAGGCAAGATTCATCAAGAGCTAAACAATATTAAAGAAGCAATTTCTGTTTATCGTCAGGGCTTAAAGCTAGTTAATCCCCATTATGCCGACTCAATAGCAGCATATGTGGATTGTCAGAAAGACGAAGAAGAAATGGAGGCAACACCGCCAATTCCCCAAGAAGAGGTAATTGTTGGACAACATCGGTTTCCATCAATTCCCCCAGTCACTAATGATACAGATAACCGACCTTTTTGGAGTGTTGTACTACCGATATACAGTACGGATAAGCGGAGTAATTACTTACTTGAATGTTTGGTCAGTGTACTGAGACAGTGGACTGGTGAATGGGAGATGGAAATTGTAGTAATTGATGATGCTAGTCCTATACCTCTAAAAGAATTGATTAGTGAAATTGGTGGGGGAATAATCAAGTATTATCGTAATTCCGAGAATCGAGGAGCATATAGAAATTTTAATACGGCAGTTGCAACTAGTCGGGGTCAGTGGATTCACTTACTTCATGATGATGATTATGTGCTTCCGGGTTTTTATAACCGTCTTCGAGAATCTTTGGAAAAATCTTCATCCTCTGTTGGAGCAGCTTTCACTGGCTACGAAAATGTTAACGAGCAAGGAAAGGTAATTTTTTCCCAACAGCTTTATAAACAACAACGAGGGATTGCCAAAGGTTTTGTAGAACGCATTGGAATCGCAAATCCATTAAATATGCCCGCAGTGGTTGTTCGTCGTTCCACTTACGAACATTTGGGAGGATATTTACCTGAATTAAATTATACTGGTGATTGGGAATTCTATAAACGCGTGACTGCCTTCTATGATTGGTGGTATGAACCAGAAATATTAGCTCGTTATCGCCAACATTCCCAAAATATCACAACAGACTCCGTGCTTTCCGGCTCAAAGGGAACTGATATCCGCAGAGCCATAGAAGTTTCTGAAAAATATTTACCCCATGAAATAACTGTCAAATCTAGAAATTATCACTTTGCCTGTTGTTTAAATGATGCTTTAATTCCTCTGAAGAATGGCGAAATGTCTGGGGCACTCCGTTTGCTACAAGAAGCTCTTAAAATTGAGAACTCTCCAAAATCTCTAGCAAAGTTATTCTCTTGGTTAACACGGGATGAATTATCTGCTTTGCGTTCGGAAATAGTTTCCAGGTTACTTCTAGAGGGTTTAAAGGTATAGGATTACGGGAGCAAATTTCTGATAAAAGAAGTAGTAATGTAGCAAAGTGCTTAAGAATGAATGGTGCGTTAGCGAAGCGTAACGCACCCTACAGTATTTAAATTTATTCAAAAATCAATATCAAAAATTTTAATTATGCTAACCATTCCTGAAGCTTTAAAAACAGCAGTTCGACATCATCAAGCCAATCGCTTAAGCCAAGCAGAGCAGATATATCGTCAAGTATTAGAAATCATGCCCCTGCAACCCGATGCTTTGCATGGATTAGGTTTGCTGGCAATGCAACAAGGTAATTTCCAAAATGCTCAGAAATTTTTCAACCAAGCAGTAGAAGCTCAACCCAACTCCTCCAAACACTGGTTTGCTCTCGGTAACTGCGATCAATCCCAAGCAGAATTTTCTCAAGCTGTGGATGCTTACAAAAAAGCTTTAGCTATCGATCCGAATCTAGCGCCAATCCACAATAATCTAGGTTACGCTTTGCAAAAATTGGGTAAGTACTCCGAAGCAATTGCATCCTATAAAAAAGCTTTGAAACTTCAACCAGATTGCACCGAAGCCTATGTCAATATCGGAAATACTCAATATGCCCAAGGTAAACTTTCTCAAGACAAACAACCTCACTATGGCGAATTAAATTATAAATTGGGTATTGCCCGCAAGCAGGCAGGTGATTTAAATAATGCGAGTAATTACTATCAGCAAGCCATAGCCCTACAGCCAGAAAATTGGGAAACTCACTACAGCTTGGGGATAGTCTTGCAGGAACAAGAAAAATTTGAAAAGGCGATCGCATCTTATAATCAAGCTTTAAAACTAAACTCTGAAAACTGGGACATTTACAATCGCTTAGGTCAAATTTACCAAGTTCAAAATAAACTAACAGAAGCACTTGCTATATATCGTCAGGGTTTGAACTTGCTCAATCCTAACTATGCAAGAGCTATTAAAACTAAGCAAAGCTGTGCTATACAAATAACTCCTTCAATTCCCCAAGATAAAGTAAAAGTTGGCGCGTATCAGTTTCCGGCAATTCCACCTGTGAGAGAATCGGAGAAACGACGACCATTTTGGACTGTAGTGATTCCAATATATAAACGCAAAGACTATGTACTTGAATGTCTTGCAAACGTGCTTTTACAATGGTTGGGAGAAGCAGAAATGGAAATTCTGGTCATAGATAATTCCAGTGAATCGCCCCTACATGAATTGATCGATTCCTTAGCAGGAGGGATAGTTAATTACTATCGCAATTCAGAAAATATTGGCGCTACTAATAACATGAATGTGGGAATTTCCTTGAGTAGAGGTGAGTGGGTTCATGTTCTGCATGATGATGACTCAGTTTCTCCTGGCTTTTATTCGGGGCTTCAACAAAGTATTAAAGATTGCCCCGATAACGTTGGAGCTGCTTGTACTGGCTTTGAATATGTGAATGATTTGAGTAAGACTGTGCGAGACGGAGAAATTAATTCGGGTTCAACTAGACAACAGAAAGGGATTTTACAAAACTGGTTATCGCGCATTGGAGTATGCGGCTTGGTGATGACACCAGCCCTTGTGATTCGTCGAACAACTCATGAGCGACTGGGAGGATATAGCACTGAAATACCCAACATTAATGATTGGGAAATTCACAAACGTATTGCAGCTTTTTATGACTGGTGGTACGAGCCAGAAACTTTAGCTCGTTTTCGCGTTCACTCTGACACTGAGACTTCTGAAAGTTGGAATTCTGGAAAAATGGCATTACAGGTTTGCCAAGCCATTGAGATGTCAGATAGCTACTTACCAATGGATTACCGTACAGAAATTACAGCTAAAGCCCGTATCCAAAACTTCAATTACTGCTTATCTCATAGCTTAATTCCATTAAAAAATAATAACCTGCAAGGTAGCTTAAGCATTCTTGAATCTGCTCTCAAAATTGATAAATCTTCTCAATCTGTAGCCAAATTATTTAACTGGCTCACTCAAAATGATGCATTACCCATAAGAGAAGCCATAGCCTCTAAATTGATTGCTCTTAATATTTGAGACTTAATCCTCACCAATAAAGTCAGCAATTAATAAATCAAAAATATAATTCTCTAATTTAACAATGCAAGAAAATCAACAACAATCACATTTACATCAAGGAAGCTGTTTATTTTGTAATACGGAATTACGTCACACATTTGTAGATTTAGGGATGTCTCCTCCTTGTGAAAGTTACCGCAAACCGGAGCAGCAAAATCAAATGGAGCCATTTTATCCATTACACGCTTACGTTTGCGAAAAATGTTTTTTAGTACAGCTACAAGAATATATTACCCCTGAAAATATATTTAGCGATTATGCCTATTTTTCTTCTTACTCTAATAGCTGGTTACAACATGCCAAAAACTACGTTGATATGGCAGTTGAGCGTTTCCAATTAAATCAGCAAAGTCAGGTAGTAGAAATTGCGAGTAACGATGGTTATCTATTGCAGTACTTTGTTGCTAAAAATATACCGACGTTAGGAATCGAACCAGCAGGAAATATTGCTAAAGTCGCAATCAAAAAAGGTATTCCCACTGTTGTTAAATTTTTTGGAGAAGAAACAGCTAAGGAACAAGTTGAAAAAGGAGTCGGTGCCGATTTATTGCTGGGTAATAATGTTCTAGCTCACACTCCCTATCTTAATGATTTTGTTAAAGGGATGAAAATTATCCTCAAACCCCAGGGAGTAATTACGATGGAATTTCCCCATTTGATGCGGTTAATGGAGGAAAATCAGTTTGATACTATCTATCACGAACACTTTTCTTACTTTTCTTACCTAACTGTTGAAAAAGTATTTGCAACTCACGGTTTAACTATTTTCGATGTTGAAGAATTGCCGACTCACGGTGGTTCTATAAGAATTTATGCTCGCCATACAGAAAATAATTCTCAACCTATTAGCAACAAAGTATTAGAACTAAAATCTAGAGAAAAATCTGCTGAATTTACAAATTTAGAAACATATTTTTCCTTTGATAAACAAGTCAAAGAAACCAAATATAAATTGCTGGATTTTCTAATTAAAGCGAAACGTGAAGGAAAATCAATTGTTGGTTATGGCGCTCCCGGTAAAGGAAATACTCTGTTAAACTACTGCGGGATTCGTACTGATTTTATTGATTATACAGTAGATCGCAGTCCTCACAAACAGAATCTATTTTTACCAGGTACTCACATCCCAATTTTTCATCCAGATAAAATTCAAGAAACTCAACCTGACTATCTATTAATTTTACCTTGGAATTTGAAGGATGAAATTATGACACAGATGTCTTATATCCGGAATTGGGGAGGGCAATTTATTGTACCTATTCCAGAAGTGAAAGTTTATTGAAAGGAAGTGGGGACAAGAATAAAAATAAGAAGAATTGCAGCATTATCAACACCGCCTTGGAATAAATTCCCAGGCTAATAAACAAAGTCGTCTTAAGACGACTGAGCATCGTATAGAGTGTGTTTTAACTGACTTCTTGCACCATTATCTACACTGCCGATGTTTTTAAACCCCCTCTAATAGCGAAATTCCTATAAATATGACTGAATAAGGCTGAATAAAGAAGCAAAATTTAAGTTTTTAAGTCAAAAATCAAAAGGTAATAAAGATGAAAGTAGTTTTATTTTGCGGTGGTTTTGGTACAAGAATGAGAGACTATTCCGAAAGCATCCCCAAACCAATGGTAAATATCGGCTATCGACCGATACTATGGCACGTAATGAAATATTATGCACATTACGGTCATAAAGATTTTATCTTGTGCTTGGGTTACAAAGCTGATTTAATAAAAAGCTATTTCTTGAATTATAATGAGTGGCTTTCTAACAATTTCACTTTGTCCAATGGAGGAAATATTAAACTATTTAATAGCGATATTGAAGATTGGAATATTACCTTTGTAGATACAGGTATGACTGCTAATATAGGTGAAAGATTTAAAGCAGTTGAAAAATATCTGGAAGGCGAAGAAGTATTTTTAGCTAACTACAGTGATGGTTTGACCGACTTACATCTACCAACATATATTGAAAATTTTCATAAGTTGAATAAAATCGGTAGTTTCTTATGTGTAAGACCAAGCCAAAGTTTTCATTTAGTTGACATGAATGAAGATGGTTTAGTTAAAGATATTCTGGATGTAAAACAACGCGATATATGGATTAATGGCGGTTATTTTATTTTCCAAAAAGAGATTTTTAAATATATTAATCAAGGAGAAGAACTTGTGATTGAGCCTTTCCAAAGATTGATTGCTAAAGAACAACTTTTTGCTTACAAATATACTGGCTTTTTTGGAGTTATGGATACTTTCAAAGAAAAGCAACAATTGGATGATATGTATGCTCAAGGAAAAAGACCTTGGGAAGTTTGGAGAAATCAACAGTTAGAGGTATCCCATTTATGATGGAAATTAATTTTAATAAATCAGAAGAATCTGATTACAAAATTCTTTGTTTAGGTGCCCACTGCGATGATATTGAAATTGGTTGTGGAGGTACAGTTTTAAAACTAATTGAAAAGTACAAGAATATAACTGTTTATTGGGTAGTTTTCAGTTCTAACGAGCAAAGATCCCAGGAAGCTACAGTAAGTAGTAATATCTTTTTAAAAGAAGTATCGCAAAAGAAAGTCATAATTAATCAGTTTCGAGATGGGTTTTTATCTTTTCAAGGTCTAGAAGTGAAAGAATCCTTTGAACAATTAAAACAAGAATTCTCTCCCGATTTGATTTTTACTCATTATCGAGAAGACAGACATCAAGATCATCGTTTAATTTCTGACTTGACTTGGAACACTTTTAGAAATCATTTAATTCTGGAATATGAAATTCCTAAATATGATGGAGATTTAGGAATACCTAATTTCTTTGTGCATTTAAATGAAGCACTCTGTCGTCGAAAAATTCAATACTTGATGGATGCTTTTCCAACACAGAATAAGAAACAATGGTTTACAGAAGAAACTTTCCGTTCAATTTTGAGAATTAGAGGAATTGAATCTAATTCACCTAGCAATTATTCAGAAGCATTTCACTGCCGCAAAATTGTTTTTTAATAAATATGGTAAATAGGGAATAGGGAATAGGGAATAGGGAATAGGTAATAGGTAATAGGTAATAGGGAATAGGTAATAGGAATTAGGAAAATGATTTATTTATAAAGCCTAGTTTTCACGGAGCGCAACGCCCCATATTATGACAACAAATCATTGATAGATTTACAAATTTTATTATAGGCACAATAAATATGACTTTAGCCAACTTTAATACTTCAAATAAACAGTCTTTTAAACAATCAAAGATTTTACAACAAAAAAGCCATTCATTGATTCCTGGTGGTTGCCATACTTACGCTAAAGGTGACGATCAATTCCCCGAAAACTCACCTGGCTTTATTGTCAGAGGTAAAGGTTGTCATGTATGGGATGTGGATGGCAATGAATTTATCGAATATGGAATGGGGCTACGTGCTGTCACTTTGGGACATGGTTATGCACCTGTGGTAGAAGCAGCTTATCAACAAATGCTGCTTGGCAATAATTTTACCCGCCCAGCAACTATTGAAATGGAATGTGCCGAGGCTCTGCTTAGTTGGGTTCCCGGCGCAGAAATGGTCAAATTTGCTAAGGATGGTTCAACTACTACTACCGCAGCAATTACACTGGCGAGGGCTTACACGAAACGAGATATGGTTGCGGTTTGTGGCAATCATCCTTTCTTTTCCTACAATGACTGGTACATTGGCAGTACGCCTATATCTGCTGGCATTCCCCAAGTGATTCAAGATTTGACAGTTAAATTCAATTTTAATGATATTGAAAGTGTTAAAACCGTTTTTCTCAATCATCCTGGGAAGATTGCTTGTGTGATTTTAGAACCAGCTAAATACGAAGATCCCTCAGACAATTTTCTGCATAAGGTACAAAAACTCTGTCAAGAAAATGGAGCCGTTTTCATTTTGGATGAGATGATTACTGGATTTCGTTGGTTAACTGGCAACGCCCAAAATTATTATGGTATTGTTCCCGATTTATCAACATTTGGAAAAGGCATGGGTAATGGTTTCGCTGTTTCTGCCCTAGTTGGTAAACGAGAAATTATGGAGCTAGGTGGAATTTACCACGATAAAGAGCGCGTATTTCTGCTCTCTAGTACCCACGGAGCCGAAAACCATGCTTTAGCTGCTGCGATTGCTACCATGAACGTTTTTCGACAAGAAGACGCAATACAGCAACTTTACCAGAAAGGAGAAAGGTTACGCAAAGGAATTAATGAAGCTCTCGCCAATCATCAACTTCAAGATTACTTTCAAGTTATTGGCAAACCTTGTAATTTAGTTTATGCAACCCGCGATCGAAATAAACAAGCGTCTCAGGCATTTAGAACTTTATTTCTGCAAGAAACCATCAAACGAGGCTTAATCATGCCTTCTCTTGTAGTCAGTTTTTCTCATAATAATCAAGATATCGATCGCACCATCGAAGCAGTTGATGACTCTTTGAAGGTTTATCGAAAAGCTCTAGAAAATGGAATAGAAAATTATTTAATTGGTTGTCCAGTTAAACCCGTGTTTAGAAAATATTGTTAAATACTTCCATAAATATAATGCTACAGACTCTACCCTACTTGCAAAACTCTAGTAATTCAGAAATAGGTGAAGAACTTTACCAGTTAATCTCCGAACTATATCCTATCTGTCGCAGTATCACGGGTAATGGCTTTAGAGAAACATTGCAAATTATTCAACAACATATTCCATTAGAAATCCATGAAATCCCTACAGGTACTCAAGTATTTGATTGGACTATTCCTAAAGAATGGAATATTAAAGATGCTTACATTAAAAACTCTCAAGGCGAAAAAATTGTAGATTTCGCTAATTCAAATCTACATATCATGAACTACAGTATTCCAGTTCACAAAAAGCTATCTCTGGGGGAACTTAAAGAACATTTATTTACAATTCCAGAATCTCCCGAATGGATTCCCTACCGAACTTCTTATTATCAGGATATGTGGGGATTTTGCTTAAGTCACAATCAATATTTGCAATTGCAAGATCGGGAATATGAAGTTTATATTGATTCCTCTCTCGAACCCGGTCATCTTAGCTATGGCGAATATTTTATACCAGGAAAAACTAAAGACGAGGTGTTAATTTCTTGCCATGCTTGTCATCCTTCACTTTGTAATGATAATCTTTCTGGAATCTCAATTGCTGTATTTTTAGCAAAACATCTCAGTCAATTTACACCACACTACTCTTACAGATTTATCTTTATCCCTGGAACTATTGGTTCAATTACCTGGCTCGCAGTTAACGAAGCAAATGTTTCTCAAATCAAACACGGTTTAGTATTAACTTGTTTGGGAGATAGTGGTAATTTTACTTACAAAAAAAGCCGTCGTGGTGATGCTGAAATTGATAATATTGTTAGCTATGTTCTTAGTAATAGCAATAAAGACGATAAAGTTATTGACTTCTTTCCTTATGGCTATGATGAACGTCAATATTGCTCCCCTGGATTCAATTTACCCGTTGGTTGCTTGATGCGATCGCCACATAATTCTTTCCCTGAATATCATACATCAGCAGATGATTTAAATTTTGTTCAACCCCAATATCTTGCAGAATCATTTTATAAATGTATTTCCATAGTTAATATTCTAGAAAATAATCAAACCTATTACAATACAAATCCCAAATGCGAGCCACAGTTGGGAAAAAGAGGCTTGTATGAAGCAGATACTAACTCTCAAAGCAGAAGGTTAAATCGAATGGCAATCCTATGGGTTTTGAATTTATCTGATGGTGATTATACCTTGCTAGATATTGCCAAAAGATCGGGGATAGCTTTCGATGAAATTAAACAGGCTGCCGATGTATTATTAAAATACGATTTGCTGGCTTCCTCTACTAAAGACGAACTTCAAAATTGCTAATTATCATTAAACCGCTATTAATTAGCGATTTTTTTTTCGCAACCGATAAAGCCTTATTCTTTCGTTTTGATTTGATACCGAAAAGAATTGCACTACTTAAAAAAAAATTAACTTTAGTAATATTATTCGTAGAGAAAAATTATATTAGTAAAAAATATTTGTTTGGTTATTTCCTACTTGTTATGCCAATTAAATATTTTTACAACATAGTTGAGGGTTTCTTTATTTAGCCTAAAGGCATAACGCACTCTAAAATACCTAGATTTCTTCAATAATCAAACCGGATTTCTATCGCAGGATCGAAGATTTAAAAAATTATTAAATGAATATGCCTGTGGTGTAGCTCTATTTACAGTCATAAACGTTTGCAAACAAGAGTAAATTTTTTATACTACTGACACTTTTTACATACTTTTAAAATTTTAGAGATTCATTACTTATGGTAGATGCCATATTTCATATTGTCTAAGTCGTTTTAAATGGCCTTCATCTGTCTTTTGATAGATGCCTAATTGTTTTTAATTTGGTAAATATTATTTTGTCATAGGATAAAAATCATCACTTCCGAGCATTAAGTTTAATAACTTTTTGTTTGTATATTAATTATTTTGATGGCTTCATTTGAATGATTTATCAACTAAGTTAATTATGTGTTTCTCGGTTGGTAGAGCAGGTATCATTTTGATCGTAAATTAAAGTTTAATTTGTTTAAAGTTTTCATGAAGATACTATGGTATTTGTATAGAATCTGTTTTTTTTTATGATAAACTCTTGACACAGCGTTCAATAATATATTATTAATTACAGTGTTCTCGAAAAGGTGTGGGGACTACTATTTTCTAGTAAAAACTGCCTTCTGTGCGGTTTCTAGAATATGGGAAGTTATTGGACATTAATTCCCTGACTCATAGGCTAGTTCTGTAAAAAACGATTCGGGTCTTTCTTTGGATGGAGCATATTTATGGTTTTTGACTGTAAATATGTGTTAATTTTTCGCTTTCAAGTTTGAACTGCTGCTTTGGAAGCCTTGGATAAGTGATAATTGGAAAATGAAAAATTTGCGGTAGTAGCATTTTGCTCTAGCTACCCGTGTTTTCAGAAATTCGAGAAAGACATGAATGTAGCGAAGGAATATCTTCCTAAAGCTACCACCTTCCTTTTGCAGAAGTCACAAATAACATTGATTCATAACTGATATAGCTTGGCTGTAAACCATAGATTATTGCCGATGCATATAATAAGAATCATTGTTTCTAAGCACGATAAAACTGTTTGCTTTGTCTTGTTTTGACTGTTTAAGGACTCCTGCTCGATCCAGAGTTTAAATTTCATTTAAGATATCAAACATTTCTTTAGTCTCTGGAACCTTTATATATCAAGTTGTTTACAGGTTTATGCAAATAGTGCGAAACATAATAGATTAGAAGCATATTGCATAAATAAATTCAAAAATACCTATATATCTGTAAGGAAGGCTTAAATACTTGAGATTGCTAAATGCGATTGCTCTAAGCTTCTAAGCATAAAGGTTGAGATTCTTCTCGATCGAAGCTAACTTTGCAGCTTTTAATTATGAAGATTTTCTTTTTAATTAAGCTTGCAAGATACAAAACTTTAAGAGCAAAGCTTAACAAGTAATGATAAGCAACCGTACAATACTTATTAGATAATCAAAGTTTGTCAGAATTCAAATGAGGAAATTGTTTTTATGAGAAAACTGTAAAGATATTAAATCGCGAAGAAAGGCTATTCTCGATACAAACCCAAGGATAATCCCCCTAAACTCTTGCAAAGTTAGAGGGAAAGCTCCCAAGGTTAGTAGCACATCGTAAAGCAAACTATGCATAACTGTAGAACCTTGGCGGGGATATAACCTACAGGGATGCGTTACTACTGATGGCAACATATATAAATTATGTCACATGAATTTAGTTTCCTACAAGTTTTTGCAGGATATAAATCCTTGCAATGCAAGATATTAAGTACGTGTAGGTTAGATAAAGAGTTAAAAAGTTTACGCACCGATTTACGGGTAGAACTTTGTCGGCAAATTGAAATTATGTTGCAGACGGATACGAGTATGACTAAATTTCAAACTCAAATCTGTCAAAGATTAATATTTTTCCAGCAGAAGTCTTTCTGCTGGGACACTTCAGCGTATTTGATTCTAACTTGTAAATTGTGTCATCTTTCAATTGGTAGACTTAAGGATTTTAATCATCAATTTATTCAATGGTTGATAAAGCTTCTGCCTCAGCTTTCGAGCTACGACGATGAGAGTTATATATTTGACAGTCACATAGTTGTATTGTCATGTAAATATTTATTCCAAAAGTTGAAGTTTTTAGACAATCAGCAATGCATTTGCGAGTTGCAAGCAGTTGAATGGGCTGTGGTAGAGGTAGAGAAATGATGCAAGATGTATTATCTCAAGAGCAGCTATGTGATAAAATTATCGCGACTCTGGGTGAAAGCCTTGTAGAGCAAGATATACAAAGCTGTTTGAAGAAAATAGAAATCATCGAACCGAAAGTAGCAAAGTTATTTTGGCTCACGCCCGAAGCAAAACCCGGTATTTTTATCGTGCTTGCGGGTAAAGTTCGACTTCTTGATGATTCGGATAATTTAATCGCAACCGTTTCTTGTGGTGCATCCTTTGGCGAACAAAGTTTATTTAACGAACAAAATTTTCTTCCTTTCGCTGCAAGGGCTTCGACTTCTTTAAAACTTTGCTTTATCAGCGGTGAAGCGTTATATAGCTTAATGGAAAAGCATCCTCAAATTCGAGAGCGTCTTTATAAACGTGCGGAATTTTGGGACATATTGCTGCTATGCCGTCAGAATACTCAACTATCGCGCAGTTGGGATCCCGAAGAAATATTCAAGGCTCTCTGTTTATTTGAGCGGTACTGTATTGAGCCTGGGGAAAGTACTCTTCAACTGTTTGAGCATAATCAATTATTGGTGTTGCGACGAGGAGAAATAAAGTGCGGCGCAAATCGGATTTTAACCCCAGGAAATATTTATACAGATAAAGATACCGGTGGAAAATGGGAAGTAACCCAACCAACTATTGTTTATAGTCTTAAAAATTCTAACTTGCAATTAGCTCTGGAAGAATGGAACGAGTTGCGAGCCTGGATTAATCCATCAGAGCATTTTTCACCCCGTGAATTTCGTTCTAGGAAACAGACTAATAAGACATTTCCTCAAACCGAGCAAATTGCTAGTAATAGGAAAGTTATTCCATTCCCTTCCCGCTCAGCCCAAAAGCAGAAAACAAAAGCCTACTTTCCCAGCCCTAAAACCAAGGCTAAGCATATTTGGGAACGTCTGAGTAAGCAATATCCTTTTTATGCCCAACAAAGCGGTTCCGACTGCGGCTGCGCTTGTTTGGTAATGATTGCCAGACATTGGGGTAAACGGTTGGCTGTGAATCGGGTGCGGGATATCGCCAATGTTAGCCGCAACGGCGCATCTTTAAGGAGTTTGGCCGCAGCAGCCGAAAGTATTGGCTTTGCCAGCAAACCCGTGAAAGCCAGCTTTGATAAGTTGAGGGAACAGTCTTTACCGGCGATCGTTCACTGGGAAGGCAACCATTACATCGTTGTCTATGAAATCAATAAAAAGCACGTTATAGTTTGCGATCCTGCCATCGGGCAACGTAAAATTCTTCATAATCAGTTTAAAGAGAAGTGGACTGGTTATGCATTGTTGTTGCAACCGACACTTGGGCTAAAAGAAGGGAAAGAAGAGACAGGAAGCGTTTGGAGGTTTTATGAATTAATTAAACCCCACTCTAAGGTACTGTTTGAAATATTCATGGCTTCGCTGTTGCTGCAAGCATTTGGGTTGATAACGCCGCTATTTACGCAATTATTATTAGATAGAGTGATTGTTCAAGGTAGCGTATCTACTTTAAACGCTGTTGGTTTGGGGTTATTGATCTTTGGTTTCTTCGGCATCGCAGTTAGTTCGGTGCGTTCCTATTTGCTATACCATACCGCCAACCGCATTAGCGTTGCTATGCTCGTAGGGTTTCTCAAACATACTTTTAGCTTGCCTTTGTCTTACTTTGAGTCGCGCTACGTCGGCGATATAACTTCCCGGATTCAAGAAAATGGCAAGATTCAGAGTTTTCTGACTGGTGAAACACTTTCAATAGTTCTCGATTTAATGACGATAGTTGTTTATTTAGCCGTAATGTTTTGGTACAACTGGCAGCTAACACTGTTAGTACTTTTGATAGTGCCGCCGTTTTTTATCTTGGCATTTGCGAGTACCAGTATTCTCCGCAAAATGTCGAGAGAGATTTTTAACGCTAGTACCGAACAAAATAGCTATTTAATTCAATCGCTGACGGGTATTCGCTCCGTGCGGAGTATGGCGATCGAACATACAGTACGCTGGAAATGGGAGGAACTGTTAAATAATGTTATTAAAAAAAGCTTTCGAGCCAAGATAATCGGTACTCGCTTACAGATTATTAGCGGCAGCATCGATACCATAAGCAGTACGGCATTGTTGTGGTTTGGCGCGTATTTAGTAATTGATAACCAACTCACCATCGGACAATTAATTGCCTTCAATATGTTGAAAGGCAATGTTATTAGTCCTTTCAAGCGACTTTCGGGAGTATGGAACCAATTCCAGGAAATTATAATTTCTACCGAACGGCTTAATGATGTTTTGGAAGCCGAGTCAGAAGAAAATTTACTTGCATCCCCCCGCAGACATATATCTAAACTTCGCGGACATATTCGCTTTGATAATGTCACATTCCGCTATCATCCAGAAAATGAAATTAACGTTTTAGAAAATCTCAATTTTGAAATTCTGCCAGAGCAGACGATCGCAGTAGTTGGACGCAGCGGTTCGGGAAAAACTACCCTGTCAAAACTGATGTTAGGTTTATATCCTCCGACGGATGGAAAAGTTTTGATTGACGGTCAAGATGTATCTAAAGTTTCCTTAAAATCCCTACGTCGTCAAGTAGGTATAGTAGACCAAAATACCTTCTTATTTGGCGGAACTATTCGGGAAAACATCAGTGTTGCTCATCCAGAAGCCACCTTAGAAGAAATTACTGAAGCAGCGCGTATGGCTGGAGCAGAGGAATTTATCCAGCAATTACCAATGGGTTACGAATCTGAAATTGGTGAAGGTGGAGGAATGTTATCTGGAGGACAGCGCCAACGTCTCGTAATCGCTCGTGCTTTGTTGGGCAATCCTCAATTATTAATTTTCGATGAAGCAACCAGTAGTTTGGATGCGGAAACGGAACGGATTATTCAAAACAATTTAAAAACAATTCTTAAAGGACGCACTAGTTTAATCATTGCTCATCGTCTTTCTACAGTACGCAATGCCGATTTAATCCTAGTTTTGGATAAAGGCATATTGATAGAAAGCGGTACTCATGACGACTTAATTGCCAAAAAAGGTCATTACTACTATCTCAACCAGCAGCAATTAGCAAATGCTGGGTAGATGGATTGGGCATTGGGTATTGGGCATTGGACATTGGGCATTGGGCATTGGGCATTGGGCATTGGGCATTGGGCATTGGGCATTGGGCATTGGGCATTGGGCATTGGGCATTAAAAAGCAGCTAGGGAGCAAGATGCTCCCACTACAAATGGTTTCTAACTCTTAACTGATAATTGATAACTGATAACTGATAACTGATAACTGATAACTGATAACTGATAACTGATAACTGGTAACTGGTAACTGATTATGCCGCACGCACAACACAATTCATCATCTCTGGCGAGGAAGGATGAATATCAAGCCTACACTCCGCCTTACCATGAGGAATTAACGGAGCAACAATCATCACCAGAGGTCGTAGAAAATGCCGAAAATTTACACTATGGCACGGAGGAACTGCTAGACGCTTTACCAAGAGTTTGGAGCCGTTCTTTAATCTATGTTTTTGTTGGCTTTCTCGCTGTTGGAATACCTTGGTCAATGGTTTCTACAGTTGATGAAACTGGTAGCGCTAGAGGACGAATAGAACCATTGGGAGCAATCCGCAAATTAGATAGTATAGCTGGCGGTAATGTTACTGCTGTCAAAGTTAAAGAAGGAGATCGAGTCAAAGCAGGACAAGTTTTGCTGGAATTAGATTCCAATGTTCTGAAGTCTGAAATTGACGAAGCCAAAGAGAAGTTATCTGGACTCGAAAAACAAAAGTCCCAACTTGGATTATTGAAGAATCAATTACAGTTAACGATTAATACCCAGCAACAACAAAATGAAACCCAAGCTTTAGAGAAAGAAGCTCAAGTTAATCAAGTGCGGGAGAATCTTGAGGCTAAAAAAAGCACCTACAACCTGCAAAAGCTAGAAAAAAAAGCTCAACTGGAACGAGTAAAGCAACAGATTAAAATCTTTGAAAATGAACAACAATCGGCTCAAAACCGTTTGTTAATAGATTCAAAACAACTAGAGCGTTTTAGCCAACTTCTAAAAGATGGTGCTGTTTCTGCCGCTCAAATTGATGGACTCAGAAAAGAACAACAAGAAAGCAAGCGGCTTTATGAAAAAGCTAAAGTCGATATCAAACAAGCAGAATTGAGTTTGACTGAAGAATTCAATCGCTATCTGACAACTATGAATCAGTTAGATTCTGATATCCAGCAAGCCAAATTACGATTAGAGGAAGAAAAAAGCAGTTATCAAAGCGTAGTTAATGGTGGAAAGCTACTTTTGCTCAAAACTCAAGAACAATTTAAAGATTTACAAGGACAAATTGACTTACTCAAATCCCAAATCGCTCAAACTCGCACTCAAATCACATCCTTAAATATTCAACTGCAACAGCGAATAGTGCGATCGCCAATTGATGGAACAGTTTTTGAGTTACCTGTAACTAAGCCTGGGGAAGTGTTGCAACCGGGACAAAGAATCGCCAGAATTGCCCCCAAAGATAGCGGTTTTATTCTTAAAGCCACAATGCCAGTCAAAGAAACTGGTTTCTTGAAAACGGGAATGCCGGTAAAAGTCAAGTTTGATGCTTATCCTTTTCAAGAGTATGGGATTCTACCAGGTGAAGTCACTTGGATTTCTCCAGACTCGAAAGTTGAACCAACAACCCCTGCTGGTGCAGAAACTTACGAATTAAGAATCGCACTTGATAAACCGTATATCGAAAATGGCGATCGACGTATTCCCTTAACTCCCGGTCAAACAGCACAAGCTGAAGTTATTGTTCGTCAGCGTCGTTTGATTGATTTTCTTTTAGATCCATTTAAGAAATTGCAAAAAGGAGGATTGGAAGTATGAAGAGAGTGAGGAGTGAGGAGTGAGGAGTTAGGAGTTAGGAGTTAGGAGTTAAGAGTTAGGAGTTAAGAGTTAGGAATTTTAGATTCTTTGCCCTCTCCCAATTACCAATTACCAATTACCAATTACTAATTACCAATTACTAATAACTATCAACTAACCATGTCAAACATTTTATCGATATCACCCAAAGAGGTAATCCATCATCTGAAAATGTCTTATCAAATCCCTAGCGTAATAGAGGGGATAGCGACTCGAAAAATTATTGCCGATGCTGCTAGTAGCGCAGGTATTACAGTTGAGGATGATGAATTACAGCAAGAAGGAGACAGAGTACGGTTTGCGAAAAAACTTGTGAAAGCAGCAGACACTTTCGCATGGTTGAAATCACATCATCTTTCTATTGATGAGTTTGAAGAATTAGTCTATAACACTGTACTTTCTCAAAAGGTGGCACGTCACCTATTTAGCGATAAAGTCGAAGCCTTCTTTTATCAAAATCAACTCGATTTTGTGGCAGCAGTTACCTATGAAGTCATTTTTGATGATTATGAATTGGCTTTGGAATTGTTTTACGCGCTGCAAGAAAATGAATTGACTTTCCCAGAAATTGCTCGCGAGTATATTCAAAATCCAGAATTGCGTCGTGCTGGTGGATATCAAGGAGTTCGACATCGTAAAGATTTTCGTCCGGAAATTGCCAGTAGTGTTTTTGCTGCGACTCCGCCGGATGTTGTCAAACCAATTGTTACTCCTAAAGGTGTTTATCTTATTTGGGTTGAAGAAATTATTCAACCCGAATTGAACGAGCAGTTACGAGAGCAAATTGTTACAGATTTATTCAATGGTTGGTTAAAACAACAAATTGTACAAATGGAAATTTTAACTTCATTTGATGCTGACATTGATAACCAAGCATCACCAGATTTAGTCATGCAGGGGTAAATACGCTATTAACTGCTCATAAATTTAGATTTTCTCGATATCGATCGCTATTCCGTATTCAAGAATAACTATTTTTCCTATATCTAAACAAAAATAGTTAAAAGTAAATCATTTTAGAAGTATTAAGGAGCTATTTATGAAAGTTATTTTGTGAAGACAAAAAAATAAATTAATCAATAAAAATGGGTAAATTAACAATTTTTATTTACCTAACTTTTGCCGTCTATACTATTAGATAAATCTGTGTTTTACATAAGTAAAAAAGGAAGTTTTAGCAAAAGAGATATAAGGAAATACTATTAATAAAAACTAGAAAAAGGTTGACATTTGAAAAGGAATAAAATATAGTTATAAATGTAAGCGACAAACAACAAATCGCTTACACAAATTCCCAGAAAAAATTAATTAATTCCCAGGAGAAAAACAAATGATTATCAACGACATCAACTATTTAGAAGCTACCAACGAAGAAGTATTTGGTGGTAAAGGTATCAACATCGACAGTACATTCAAATTAGATAAAGATGTTACTGCTAATGTTGACGTTAACGAGACATTCAAGAAGACAGTTGACCTTGACTTGAGTGGTTTGGATGGAAATGGCGCTGAAGTTCTAGGTTCTGCTGATGCTCAAGGTAAAAACACCTTTACCTCCATCATTTTTGGTACTCAAACTGAACCCGGTGTCTCTGAATCCTTCGTTAACGCTAGCTCTTTCACCAAGGACCACTAGGTAATAGTTCTAGTACAAGTCATGTCACTTCCTATTAATAGGAGGTTACAAATAAAGTTTTTCTAGTTTGCCCATGGCAAACTAGAAAAACTTAATCTCCAACTTTTTAATAGGTGATAAATTTATTGAAAGCTTTTTAAAAGCTTTCAATAAATAGGCCGCAGGTTGCTTATGGGCAGATTGCAAATTATGGATCTATCTTTTTGCGAAACTATTAGTGATATTGAAGTCCAGGGTGGGTTATTCTACTATCGTAATTTTAGCAATTTGAGGAATTTATTATTCCAAAACCTCAGTACCTATGCTTCTTATACCCCTACTTTGACAAACTACTTTTTAACTGTTTTTAATTATTAGAGTCACAATCCCTAGGGTGTTGTGTCTGCTTGTTTGATCAAGAATAATATATTTACTTTATCCAAAAAATAATAAGAGGTTGACAAGATGGCTATTGACACACAAGAAATTCTAGACAATATTAATGAGAAAATAGCTGAAATTCAGGCGAAAATAGGAGGTATCGGAAGTACTTCTCAAACTGGAACAGCAGGGAGAGACTTTCTAGTTGGAAATCGCTTCAGCGACAGCACCATAGTTGGGGTTGGTGGTAATGATCGAATTTTTGGAGGGTTTGGGGATGACTTCCTTTTAGGGGGCGATTCTGAATTATTCTCCCCTAATTCTGGTAATGACCTGATAGATGGCGGTAATGGCGATGACGACATTTTGGGTGGTGATGGCAACGATTTATTATTTGGAAAATTTGGCAGTGACGACATCTATGGTGAGGATGGCAATGACCTGATAGATGGTGGTTTAGATGATGACTTCCTCGATGGGGGTAACGGCAACGACCAAATGATCGGAGGTCCTGGAAACGACCAGATTTTTGGAGGTCCCGGCAGTGACACCCTTACAGGGGTTGGCAATTTGGCTGGAGACATTGAGGTAGATTTCTTAGTTGGAGGTGGAGCTTTAGATTTCATCACTGAGGAAGCTAGTTTTGCTCCTGATGGTGACCCCGATATATTCGTGTTGGGTAATGCTAATGGCTCTTTTTACACTAATAGTGGTTCTGCCAACAGCGGTGGTCAGTTCAATTTGGGCGACTTTGCTGTAATTTTCGACTTTGAAAGCGGTATCGATAAGGTTCAGTTAGGTTCAGGAATTACTCCTGATATTCAGATCGGAGATGGTCCCCTTGGTCCGGCTACATACATTTTTGATAATGGTGATTTAATTGGTGTTGCGCTTAATGTTCCTCTTGATACTAACGATTTTATCATTGCTTAAAATCATAAACCTCAAATATCGAATTTTGATTATGTCTTAATAGTGAATTTGTAGGAGCCACAGGGCAAACGCATCTAAATTTAGAGCATATAGTCTTGACTAAAGAACTTAAATATGTATTAAACGAGAAAATAAGGTTTATCGTCGAGAGTGTCTCGTCTACTTATGAAACTAGAGTCAAAAGTCTAACGAGCGTGATAAGTCAATAAGCATCACTTAATGCGACAATCTGGGGTTCTATTGAGAATATCGCTTTCTTAATGACAAGATGCGTTGCCCCTGGTAGGAGCCATGGCTCCTATTTTTTTACAGAAAATAGTATATAGCCATGAATAAAAAAGAATTTTCAGAATCTAATATTAATTCTCTCATCCAAATCGCGGTGCAAAAGCATCAGTCAGGTGAATTGGATGAAGCTGAGTTACTATACAAACAGATATTACAAATTGAACCCAGATCTATAAATGAGCAAGAATATTTAGAAAAAGAATATCGCCCAATAATAATTGGTAATTTGGGCAATATATTTGAGCAACAAGGCAAGTTAGATACAGCGGTAGAGCATTACCAACAAACTTTACAACTCAAACCAGACTATGCTGAAGCTTATTATAATTTAGGTAATATTTTGCAGCGACAGGGCAAGTTAGATGCAGCTATAAAAGCTTATCAGCAAGCTTTAAAAATTAAACCGGAAATTGCTCAGGCTCACAACAATCTAGGTAACGTTCTTCAGAAACAAGGTCAGTTAAGAGTAGCGATAGAATCTTACCAGCAAGCTTTAAAAATTAAACCTGAATATGTACAAGCTCATTACAACTTAGGAGATATTTTTCTAAAACAGGGGAAATTAGAAGCAGCCGTAGAATCTTTCCAACAAGCTTTAAAAATTAAACCTGACTATGGTATTGCTCATCACCAATTGGGCAATACGTTTCATCAAAAAGGTGAACTAGAAGCAGCAGCAGAATCCTATCAAAAAGCATTAAAATTTCTACCAGGCTCTATTGTTACTGATACTTATTTTAACTTAGGAAATACATATTCCGACCAAGGCAAGTTAGAAGAAGCAATAGAAACATATCAACAAGCTTTAAAACTAAATCCTAATTATTCTCCAGCTAAATTTGGAATTCTCATCAATCAATTACCAATTATATATTCTAGTGTTGCAGAAATAAATATTCAGCGAAATAAATATCAGCAACACCTCCAGGAATTAGCTCAAAGTTATCAAACAGCAAATTCTCAACAACTAAAACAAGCGGTGGGATTTGTCGGAACATTACAGCCTTTTTTTCTAGCTTATCAAGGCTTAAATGACCGAGATTTACAACAAACCTATGGGGAAATGCTTGTTCATATCATGTCAAATAGCTATCCCCAATGGAGTCAAGATATTCCTTTGCCAAATTTACAACCAAACGAGAAAATTCGCATTGGTTTTGTTTCTAGATTTTTTTACGACCATTCTAATTGGAAAATTCCCATTAAAGGTTGGGTAGAAAATCTGGATAGAAGTGAATTTGAATTCTTTGCTTATCACACACACTTCAATCGAGATCAAAATACTACAAAAGCAGCGAAAGAGTTTGACAAATTTACTCAAGGTTCCCGTCCACTTGAAGAATGGTGTAAATTAATTCAACAAGACAGGTTACACCTCCTGATTTTTCCAGAATTTGGCATGGACCCTACGACATTGCAACTGGGTTGCTTAAGACTAGCTCCCATTCAAATCACATCTTGGGGACACCCTAACACAAGTGGCTTACCAACAATTGATTATTACTTGAGCAGCGATTTAATGGAGCCAGAAAAGGCTCAAGAACACTATACAGAAAAATTAGTCCGATTACCAAATTTATCTATTAATTACACTCCTTTAGCGGTTGAAACTGAAGCTATTAGCCAAAAAGATATTGGCATTCCTGATAATGAAATCATGTTTTGGTGTTGTCAATCGTTATTTAAATATTTACCGAACCATGATGATGTCTTTCCCAGAATTGCTAAAGAGTTAACCAATGCTAAGTTTGTATTTATCCAACATAAAAGTAAATATGTTACTGAAGTATTTCGCCAGCGTTTAAGGGATGCTTTTCAAGAATTGGGGCTGAATTATCAAGACCACTGCATATTTTTGTCCCGCATGGATACCCAGACTTTTACCAGTACAGCAGCCGTGGCAGATGTCTTCCTAGATAGTATCGGTTGGTCGGGATGCAATTCTAGCTTGGAAGCGATCGCCCATAATGTTCCTGTCGTTACTCTACCAGGGGAAATGATGCGGGGACGGCATTCCATGGCAATCTTAAAAATGATGGGTATTGAAGAGACAATAGCATCTAGTAAGGAAGAATATGTGCAAATTGCCATCCGTCTGGGTAGAGATGCTCAATATCGTCAACACATCTCCCAGTTAATTGCCCAGAACAAGCATAAATTATATAACGATCTAGAGCCAATTCGAGCTTTAGAGGAATTTTTGTTTAATGCTGTGGGTAAACCAAGGAAGTCAGCAATCACTACCGTTGCTGAAACTTTGCGGTTAGCAATCCAAGGACATAGAGAAAATCACCTAGAGCAAGCCGAGTCAGCTTATCGTCAGGTTTTGTCAATGCAGCCAAACCATCCAGATGCTTTATACGGTTTAGGTATGGTAGGGCAGCAGCAGGGTGAATTAAAAGAAGCTGAGAAATTGTTGGGTGCCGCTGCACAAATTCAGCCAGACTCGGTGAAAATTTGGTTTGCTTTGGGTAATCTGCATCAACTCCAGGGACAGTTACCAGAAGCAGAAGATGCTTACAAACAAGCGATCGCTTTGCGACCAGATGCTGTTTCAATTTATAATAATCTGGGTTACGCTTTGCAACAACAAAGCAAGTGGTCAGAAGCCATAACCTGCTATCAAAAAGCTTTAGAACTACAGCCCAACTGCGTTGAAGCGGATGTGAATTTAGGGAATGCACTCCATACCCAAAGTAAACTCTCCCCAGACAAACAAGCTCATTATGCAGAATTAAATCATAAATTGGGTCTTGGTCGGAAAAAAGCAGGGGATTTACAAACTGCCGAGATTTACTTTCAAAAAGCCTTAGAACTCAATCCCAACTATGGGGAAGCTTACACGAGTTTGGGAGATTTACGAAAGTCAGCAGAAGTGCAAGGAGGCAAAAGCAGCTTATCAGCAAATGGTTAAAGCTGATTAATTTTCACTATGGGGTAGCAAGACAGTGCGTAAGTCCTAACAATAATGTTGCCAAAACGGCAACATTTGGGAAGAGTACGATCATAAAACGAAAGTGAAATAAGAAAAAACTACTTTCCCAGACGATCGGGACTTAGGCGGCGAAACTAAACGTAGTAATTATATCTTAAATAATGACAAATTTACACTCTATATAGTGGTATTACCTAAGTCCTGATTATATTACCTTTCTGAAGATTAAAAATGAATGCAATCCAGGGAGTATTAACTATTAATTGAAACTGAAGGTATAGAAACAATGGCAATTATTGAAGTTGAACATCCAGTAATTAATAAATCTTCCTTTGAAGCAAACAATAGACAAGATGGCATCAGTGGTGTGATGCTAATTCATAATGAAGCAGAATTTTTGGCACAGGTTATCGAAACTTGGATTGATGCCGTAGATGAATTAGTTATTGTTTTTAATGACTGCACAGATAATTCTCCTCAAATTATAGAAGAGTATGAGAGGAAATATTATCCTAAAATTAGGGCTTTTCATTACTTGCCACGGGTATATTCACCCAATACAAAAGAGCAATTAGAATTAGATGTAAATAATATCAATTCTTTCACTTTTTATTCTAACTTTAACCTCAGTAAAACACGATATAAAATTTGTGTCATAATTAATGGAGACCATGTTGGTATTCCTGAATATCTCAGGAGTATTTATAATTCTTTGAAGCAAAAACCCCTTCAAAATACTGCCTTGTTTTTTTCCGGACTAAATCTTTGGAAACATCCAGATGATATCCAGTATCACATCAATGTTAGGGACATTGCCCTTGGGGATGGAGACCTGGCATATTGGACTGTTTCACCCGAACATATTTTTGTAAAAAATCCAAATAATCCGCTGTATAGTATAGCTAGATATCAGGGACTGGAGTGTTATTATTCTCTAGGGTTTGTTTTCTGGCACACACGTTTTTTGAAAAAAGACTATGGACAGGGCAACTATGGTCAGTATTCGACAGACAAGAACAGATTCACCTTTTTGGATAGTGCCCTTGAAGAAGCAAAACTGGTTCCGTTATCTCCACAATTAAAGCAAAAAAACAAAGATTTTCAAAATGTTTCCTTGCCACGTTTTTCGCTTTATTTTGATTTTGGTTCTTTACCTGAGGTTGCAGGTGTTGATAGGGTAACTGAAATCCTGCAACAAGCTGTTCAACATTGCCAAGCTAATTGCTTTACTCAAGCACAACAGGCTTACCGTCAAGTTTTAGATATTCAGCCCGAACACCCGGAGGCATTGTACAGATTAGGTATTCTAACTCAACAGATGGGAGATCCTCAGACGGCTGAGGAGTTGTTGAGTAGGGTTTCACAAGTCCAGCCAAATTCGGTAAAAAACTGGTTTAGTTTGGCTAATTTACGACAATCACAAGGACAATTTACCGCAGCTGTAGAGGCATATCATCAAGCACTGAAATTACGTCCAGATTCAGTTCCAATTTACAACAACCTCGGTTATACACTGCAACAACAAGGTGAATGGTCAGAAGCGATCGCCTGCTATCAAAAGGCTTTGGAAATTGAACCCAATTGTACCGAAGCGGATGTCAACTGGGGCAACGCACTCTATACCCAAGGAAAGCTTTCAAAAGACAAACAACTCCATTATGCACAATTAAATCATAAATTGGGGATTGTTCGGGAGCAAGCCAAGGATTTACAGAATGCTGCAGCTTACTATGAGCAGGCAATTAACCTCCAACCCGATTTGGTGGAAGCTCATTATCACTTAGGGATGGTACTGCAAGCACAAGGGGATTTAGAAGAAGCGATCGGCTGCTATCAAAAAGTCTTGACGTTTAATTCCCAAGACGGAAAATCTAGGAGTTACGTACTGTACAAACTAAGCATAATGTGTATGTGCGAAAAATGGTTGTTTCAGACGCTGCTTATAATTCTAATTTCCTCACATACGGCGTTGCTGAATCACAATATGAATTAAATTGATATTTGTAGATTCAAACTAGCAAAAAAGTCAAAGAAAAAATATGTATTTAAGGATAATTTGATGGCACCTTTAGATTTAAGTAAAATCAATTTTACTAAGAAAGCTGATAAAGTCAATTCAGATAGTGGAATTTTCAATCCCGCAGGTTCCGATGTCAAGACATTGCGAGGAGCCGATGAAATCATTGGTAATAACTCTATAAATAGTGGTTTCGGTTTGGAGGTAATAGCAGAGGTTGGAACCATAAACGCTGGTGCGATCGCCGCAGCAGAGATTAGTGGTAAAGCCAATGTTAGAGCGAATGGGATTAACAACAAAGGAAATATTAGTACAAATAGAGGGCGCGATATAGTTCGAGGTACGGCAATAGCAAATCTGCTTGCTCAAGCTAGTACAGTCTCTGAAGCTATAGCTTATGCCAATCAACTAGATACTGGTGCGGTCGCTGCAACTTTTGCCAATATTGATGTCAATGCCATTGCTAACGGTATAAATAACTCCGGGACAATTGCTACTGGTCAAGGTAGTGATAGTGTTGATGGCGATATCGATGCTTCTATAGCAGCAGTTGCTACAGCACAAGCAAATGCCGCAGCCATCATCGAGGGTATTGCTCAAGCACCTGTTAACGAAAGTCTTACAGCTTTTGCAGGAGCAATCGCTCAAAGCATAGCGAATGCAGAGATTATTGCCACGGGTATTAATAACCGTGGAGGCAATATTATCACCGCTAAAGGTGGAGATGCGATTAATGCTACTGCCACTTCTGATTCTGCAACTTTGGCAGAAACTACTGCTTCTACTTTCGCTGGTGGGACTGGCGAAGGACAAGCTTTAGCTTTAGCTGTTGCCCAAGCCATTGCTACAGTTCAAGACAAGGCGATCGCGATTGACAATACTAGAGGTAGTATTCAAACAGGTCAGGGAGGTGATAATATCAAAGCGACTGCTAATGCTGCTGATAAGGCGATCGGAATTGAAAACACCAATGGCACAATTCAGACAGGAAAGGGAGCCGATACTATACAAGCTGATGCTAACGGTTCCCAATCTTTTGGTATTTTTGGCGGTACTATTCGGACAGGTGATGGAGCCGACAGAGTAGAAGCTTCCAGCTTTGGTGGTGGTGTCAACATAAATATGGGTGATGGAAAAGACTTTGTTGAAGGATTTGGTGACGCTATAGTCAATGGTGGTAAAGGTTTTGATACCCTTAGCCTTGACTCTTTCACTAAAGATGACTTTAACATCAGTTTAGGCGCTACAAATAAAAATGAAGTTAGTTTTGAGCGCGATGGCATTAGTATGAACGCTACGAACTTTGAACAATTCAATTTTAATAATGGAAATACAATTTTTACCTATGACGAGTTAGTCGCTACTGTGTAACTTACAATTTTCCCAAAAAGCGGCTATTAAACACCGGATCATCCCAATTGTTGAAAAATCCGCAGGTAGTGTGAGCAAGATCGGGCGAGGATCTTGCTCGCCCTACAAAATTAAAAATTTGGGATGCTCCCATTAAACACGTAATTTATTTCGGGAGTTACAGATGTCTAATAACGATAATATTGCAAATAATTCATCCTCTGTACCATTTTTTGCTCGTTATTTAGAAGGGCAATTTATCTCAGAAGTATCCGAAGAAGAAATGGATCGAGTAGAAGGGGGTAAAAATGCCTCTCTTCCAATTGAAGATATTGTATATAGCTTGAAATATCCATCCGATAATGAAGATGGTAGTCCCGATCATGGAATAATTACTAACAAGTATCGTGATATCGATGATATTGGTTCTGGTGGTGGTTTCACTAAGAAATATCCATCTGATGCTGATGAGGCAATGACAATGAAATACCCATCTGATGGTGACGACGAACTTCCCACTGATTTTTTTGAGCGTCACTAATAACTTTGATAGTTCTAAAAGCTTAAATTAAAAGTTTGAATCTTTCCTCGGGCATTTGGAGAAAGGGAAAAGCGAAACACAATTGAGATAATGGAATTATCCAGGAATGTTGTTTTATTAATCACTCACAGCGGTGATTTTTATACAGTAGATAGAGTCGCAGAAGCCTTATCAAAACGAGGTGCAAAACCTTTTCGTCTCGATACCGATAAGTTTCCTTTGCACGTGCAGATGGAGGCTCACTTGAGTAATCGAGAGAGCATTCACAGATTAAAATATGGCGATCGCTATATCAACACCGAACAAGTTCAAGCTGTTTGGATGCGTCGCATCTGGCAGCCCCAAATAAGCGAGGATTTAGCTCCACAATTTAAAACTGCCTGCGTTAGAGAAGTAATGGCAGCTTTAAATGCTTTTTGGGACAGTCTTAGGGAAGTTTGTTGGATAGATAACTTACAGCGGATTTTGGCTGCGGAAAATAAATTGCGTCAATTGCGCGTAGCTAAGGAAGTTGGTTTAGTTATTCCATTAACTCTTGTTACTAATAACCCCGAAGAGGTGCGAGAATTTTTCTATGATGTAGGAGGAAAAATGGTTGCTAAGCTGTTAACTCCTATTTCTTACAGCATGAAAAGTTCTCCCTTCTTTTTTTATACGAGTCTAGTAAAAGAAGAAGACTTGCTCGATATGGAGACATTGCGTCATAGCCCAATGGTTTTTCAAGAGCAAATACCCAAGTTGCGGGAATTGCGGGTGGTGTATGTGGATGGGAGTTTGTTCGTAGGAGCTTTAAATGCTTCTAAATACGCAGCATCTACAGTAGACTGGCGACGTGCTTCTGTAAAAGATTGTGCTTGGGAAGTTCACGAATTACCTATAGAAGTAGTTTCTCGTTTAAAAGCTTTGATGGCAAGCTTTGGGCTGATGTTCGGAGCAATAGATTTGATTGAGACACCATCGGGAGAATACGTATTTTTAGAAATTAATCCTACAGGAGAATGGGGAATGTTAGAACGAGATTTAGATTATCCCATTAGTACGGCGATCGCAAAGGCGCTCCTTGGAGAAAGACAGTTAGGAGTTAGGAATTAGGAGTTAGGAATTAGGAGTTAGGAGTTAAGAGTTAAGAGTTAAAAATTATTTTTTTTGCTGACTTTAGAGGATGTTTGGGAAGTAACGGTACGTAACCTCATTACTGCTTTGATCCCCCCTTCCCCCCTTTCCAAGGGGGGTTAAAGTCCCCCAACGCATCGGGGGATTTAGGGGGATCTCGAAAGTCTTCTGGTCTTATTTATGGCGCATCCTTACATCCTCTTGGAATCATCTTTAATCTAAAATCCAAAATCTAAAATTGAATGACTGTTTTAATAATTACTCACAGTAAAGATAACGAAAGCATTTCTCTGGTAATCAAAGCAATAGAGTCTCAAGGAGGAAAAGCATTTCGTTTTGATACGGATAGATTTCCTACTGAATTAGAGTTAGATATTTGTTATAACTCTGGATGCGAGCAAATAATACTGACTTCAGATAACGAGAAACTTGATTTTAACGAAGTTTCGGCAGTCTGGTATCGCCGAATTGCTATCGGAGCAAGGATTCCTACAACAATACCGAAGCAACTTAGACAAGCCTCCATAGGCGAATGTCGAGCTACTATTCAGGGTGCAATAGCAAGTATCAGAGGTTTTCATCTCGATAGAGTGGCAAATATCCGTTTAGCCGAAAACAAGCAATTGCAACTACAAGTAGCCCGAGAAGTTGGTTTAGATACTCCTCGCACTTTAACTACAAATAATCCACAAGCAGTTAAAAAATTTGCTCAAGATTGCCAAGAGGATATTATTGCAAAAATGCTCTCTTCTTTTGCTATCTACGATCAATTTGGACAAGAAAACGTTGTCTTCACTAATTCTGTGTCATCGGAGGATTTAGAAAATCTCGATGGACTGCATTTATGTCCGATGACGTTTCAGGAGAAAGTTCCCAAAGCCTTAGAATTACGCACAACCATCGTTGGAAAACAAGTGTTTAGTGCAGCAGTTGATTCTCAAGCTTTACTTCATGCTCGTAATGATTGGCGACGAGAGGGAATTGCTTTACTCAATGCTTGGCAGCCTTATAACTTACCTCAAGACATTGAGAAAAAGCTTCTGCAATTAATGGGTTACTTTGGCTTAAATTATGGTGCGATCGATATTATTTTGACACCCGACAATCGCCATGTATTTCTAGAAATTAACCCAGTCGGAGAATTCTTCTGGTTAGAGAATAATCCTGGTTTACCAATATCTGATGCTATCGCTCAGACTCTGCTCACTTTTGAGCATCAACAATCATTGCCGTGTTTTTCGTTTCCACAGAGAAAAAAGAGTCTATTTGGATCGGCGTTTTAACACTAACCAAACAACGCCACTAGATATGAGTAAAGCCAAACTAGCTGAAGGCTCTGGCGCTGTAACTCTTGCTCGATTTCGCTTAACTTCTACTAAAGCTACAGTTGTTTCATCTGCAAAATATCTTTCCAAGGAGCCTTCAATAGATACCGCTAGAAATTCTTCTAAGCCGCCAAAACCAGGCGCACTAAATATGTCACTTAAAATAACATTATCACTTTGCTTTAATCCAACAAAATCGTTATCTCCTTCTGTAACGATATTTCCTACAAGATTGAAGAATTCTAAAACATCATTGTTTTGCGTGTCTACAAGTGCAAAAGATATTTCTCCACTAGCTCTTGCATTCTCTTTTGGAGGATTGTCTATTGATGTAACAAGCTCTAAATCGGCTAAAAAATCCAAAGAAAAATTTGTATTTGCTTCTATATCGAAATTACCGATAACTGAAGCTTGACTTTCTGCAACTGCTAAATAATCTTGGCTTTCACCCAAAGCTAGACTTAAAGATGAATTAAATGCTTCTGCAGGCTCAATTACAAAAACTGCTTCTGCCTGTGCTATTGCTACCGCCATTCCACCTTTTCCGATGGCTAAAGTATCAGCCTCTGTGAATGTACCAACATTTGAAGCAGCTTGGCTAAAATTTGTAAACTCTACTTCTGAGTTAGAGAAAGCCAAGGTAGCAGCTTTAACAGGTGAAATACCGAAAATAGAGCTCGCTAAAATTGGAGCGGCAACTATAAAAAAGTTTTTAATTGATCTTGCTTTTTTGCTCATCTGATTATTGTCTCCAAAAAATTTACATCATCAATTTGCCTGACTTACTCAATTAGCCAGTATTCAAGTAATATCCCCAGGATTCCGAACTTTTATTAAGATTTTTCTCTTGAAGCAAATGCTACCGAGCGCATAAAATTATCCTCATCTCATATAAGTATTATTTTTTACATAGCCTGCCATCAATATCGGATAAATCAGGTTTATGAATAGAATTAACCGACAATTGATTACAATCTACTTAAGTAATCATACTAAACTATGAAAGCGAGTGTCAGGTAAAGATACTATGAATACAATTTAAAAATTATACTTATAATTCCTGATAATTTCCCATACAGTAGGTACCGAAGGTGGATGATTTCTTGGTTTTCTGAATTAATTGCCACACCTCCCTTCCCCTCTCCTAGAACCATTTACGAAAAACCCCGGCTTATTCAATAAACCGGGGCTTTGATATATTTAGAAAATTAGAAAAAAACGATTAATTACTCGCTTGCGGTTTTGGCGTGCCGGGAATGGTTACATCTATCGGCGTTACCTGCGATGCTAGTTGTGTTAGAGGAGGATTAATAGCGGTTTGATTTCCTACTACGAGAAAAACTAACTTTTCTAAATTGAGATGTTCTTTGGCAACTCGCTGTACATCTTCAACCGTAGTGTTTTCCACCTGTTTTTGATAGGTAAACAAGAAATCTTTGGGATAACCGTAATATTCGTAGCGCATCAAACGCGATAAAGTTTGAGCGGGATCTTGGAAGTTGAATACGAAAGAATTCAAAGTAGACTCTTTAGCAAACGCTAATTCTTGAGGAGTTACGGGTTGAGTTTGAATCCGCTTGATTTCTTGCTCCACAGCTTTGATAAACTGTACTGTAGCATCACTACGTGTTTGTCCCCCAGAAATAAACATTCCAGGATAATCGAAACGGGGACTCCAAACACCGTATACTGAATATGCTAAACCTTGACGCGATCGCACTTCATTAAATAATCTGCCACCGAATCCATTCATTACCCCATTCATTACATCCAATTCGGGATAATCTGCACTGGTGAATTTTCCACCGATATGTCCGATAAGTACGTTACTTTGGGTTAACTGCGGTTGATTAACAAAAAATACTCCACCAGTTTTAGCTTGGGAAACTTCTGGTAATGCGGGCTTTTTGAAGTTGGGATTGGCTTTCCATTTACCAAATGTTTGTTGAATCAAGGATTTCATCTTGGCAGAATCAAAATCCCCTTCGATTCCCAAAATCATATTGTTGGGATAATAATACTGCTGATAGAACTTTACTAAATCCTCGCGAGTAATATTATTTAACGATGAATATTCGGGGATACGAGCGTAAGGGCTATTTTCACCGTAAATTAACTTCTTGAATTCCCTTCCTGCAATATCAGATGGATCGTCATTACGACGAGCAATACCACCTTTCATCTGAGTTTTTGCTAACTCTAACTGATTTTCAGCAAACGCTGGTTGTTGCAAAACTTCAGCAAACAACCCAAAAACTGTATCTACATCTTCGCTGAGTGCTTGAAAACCAGCACCACCAGAAGTATCGCCAATACTAGTTTCTACCGAAGCCGCTCGTTGTTCCAACATTTGATTAAGTTCGTCAGGAGGATGTTGCACAGTTCCCCCAGTACGCATGACTCCACCAGTTAACTCAGCCAAACCAACTTCATTATTCGGTTCAAAGCGAGAGCCAGTATGAATCAATGCACTACCATTAACCAACGGCAACTCATGATTCTCCATCAAATAAACTATCATGCCGTTCTCAAGTTGGTACCGTTCGTATTCGGGTAACTTGATTTCACCTACCGGCTTGAATTCCAAGTCAGTATAATGCTTTGGAGTATATTTAGGCGTTACTTGCTGAGCCATTGCACTAGAAAAATCAAGATTTACCAGCACAAAAGCCAAACAAACCAGTAACGAGTAAAGCAATCTTTTCACTTTTTTGTTGTACCTTATTCTTTTAATCTTCATT
>JBARZF010000377.1:0-2902 GCA_049649675.1 Rivularia sp. (in: cyanobacteria)
GTTTAGTTTCTGGTGGTGGCGACGCTTTACCTTATCGCAACCGCTTAGATGCTGGTAAATATATAGTTGTAGTTGAAGGTGTCGATAGTGCCAAACGGGAAACAACCCGGATTTTACGTCAGCTTGAACCTGAGAATATTCAGGGTTATGCTGCCGAATAAGATTGGGCATTGGGGATGGGGCATTGGGCATTGGGGAGGAAAATACCCAACGGAATATGGCACAAAATTATGAATAAAAAATCTACAATTAAATTTAACTCCTAGCCACTAACAACTAACAACTAACAACTAACTTGATCTAATGTTGCCAAGAGAAGAACTTTTAAAGAACGTTGAAAATCGAGATACTGTAGCGCGTGTAATTGATTGTGCCGAACAAGCAATTAGAACTTGGGAAGTGGTTTTTACTGACTTTTTATCACCACCGGAGTTGGCAGAAGCGATTCAAAGTTTTAGTCGGTTAACTGAGGTGGAGTTGTTAGCGTGGGGTGGATATCCGCAAGCTGAACGAAAAAGAATTGCGATCGCACGTAGCGAACTTCCTTTGGATGAGTCGCAAGTTGAACTTGTTGCTTTGAATGTTGCTGGAAATTTCCTGTTTGATACAGCGAATCATCGAGATTTTTTGGGTGCGATGTTGGGAACGGGAATTCTACGGGAAAAAACTGGCGATATGATTGTACTTGGCGAGCGGGGAGCGCAGGTTGTAGTTGTACCAGAATTAGCTGATTTTCTTGAAACAAGTTTGACTCAGGTACGTTCGGTTCCTGTCAAGACTCAAAGGATGGATTTTGGTGAATTAAAAGTAAGAGAACCGAAGAAAAAAGAATTAACTACGGTGGAAGCATCGTTAAGATTGGATGCAATTGCTTCTGCTGGTTTTGGAATGTCTCGCAGCAAAATGGTTGATTTAATAAATGCTGGTGACGTGCGGGTTAATTGGAAAGATATCAAGCAAGCTTCTCATCAGATGAAAACGGGAGATTTGATCGCAATTCGCGGTAAAGGGCGTTTGGAAGTTGGAGAAATCGCGGTTACGAAGAAAGAAAGATATCGGATGCAGTTGACGAAGTTTGTTTAGACAGTTAGCAGTTAGCAGTTAGCAGTTAGCAGTTAGCAATTAACAATTACCTGGCGGTTGAAAGCGCATCTACACAAGCAAAGTCCGCCTGCGCGGACTAAATAAAAGGTTTGTAGTAGCGCTGAAGCGCATCTTATAAAAGTATGGGTATCTAATAATAATTTCATTTCATATATTCTTTCAAATCTTGCACCATTCTCAACGCTGCCAAGAAATGCAATTCCCTGAAAAACAGCATAAGTCATCTAAAGATTACTAGGTAAGCTTTTCAGTCTACTTAAGTAGACTTAAGCTATTAGCCTCGGAATTGATTCCGAGGTGGTATGACAATGCTAATTGCGAATGTTGCAAAATATCGATTACTACAGCTACAACTGTATTTTCACTGATTGCATTGTGATTTTTATCGGCAAAAATGAATGTGAATTAATTAATAATTTTAGTTTTAATCTAATTTACATTTCATTTATAGGATAAAAATTTATGCTCGCTGAAGTACCTACTTCCAACGTACAAGACTTGCAGCAAGACGTTATTGAATTATTAGGTGAAATTAGCGATTTAATGAGCCGTGCTAGTACTGCACTAAGTTCCGATCGCGTTGATAACAAGTATGCTGACTTTGAAAAACAAATAAGAAACGAAACCAGTAAGGTTGAAAATTTGGAGTTGAGAATGGCAATTGTTGCTCCAATGAAAGCTGGTAAATCAACAATTGTTAATGCAGTTGCAGGACAAGATATCCTCCCCAGTCGCAATTCTGCAATGACTACGCTTCCTACTGAAATTATTTTTGATGCTGGGTTAGATCAACCTGTTTTAACTTTGAGTGCTGATGTTTTATCTGTTTTTCAAGATACTTTAGTTTCATTACGAGAAAAGATTAACGAGCAGGGTTTGGAAACAGTCAAAGAAAAACTTGCTAACCATCCTCACTTGCAAAAAATGCCTGAGTTAATTCAAGAATTAAAGGTTGGTAAGTCGATACCTCGTGAATCAAAAGGACATAAAGATATTACTCTTACTTTAACTAGTTTGAATGATATTGTTAGGCTTTGCAGTATTTTAGATCCACAATCAGATCCAATTCAATATCTTGAAGATGTTCCTAGAATTAAAACACCATTTTGGCGTTCTGTAGAAGATAATAAAGAATCGAAAACTCAAGGAAAACTCGTAATTGTTGATACTCCCGGACCAAATGAAGCCGGAGAAAATTTACGACTTCAAGCAGTTGTAAAGGAACAATTATATAAAAGTTCGATAGTTTTAATTGTTTTAGATTTTACTCAATTAAAAAACGAAGCCGCTGAAAAAGTTAAACAAGACGTTCAAAGAGTTATTGATATACGGGGAAAAGAGAACCTGTATGTCTTGGTTAATAAAATAGATCAGCGTCGAGATGGTGATATGACTCCACAACAAGTTGAGAATTTTGTTGCTGCGGAATTTGGGATTGGTGAAGCTGGGGATAAAAACCGAGTCTTTGAAATTTCTGCAAGACGTGCGTTTACTTCTGCGAATTTTTTGATGGAATTGCAGCAGTTTCCTGATAAAAAAGTTAGTAAATTGAAGACTGTACGTGCTTTAGCGCCAGAAGTATTTGGGATTGATTGGGAAGAAGAATTAGAAGATGTGACTGTTGGAGAATTGCAGCGAAAAGCTGATAGACTGTGGAAAAAGTCAGGTTTCGAGCCGTTTCTGAATGGTGCGATAAGTGCTTTGATGAAGGAAGCAGCACCAAGGTGTATGAAGTCAACGCTGCAAATAGCAAATCATTATTTAGTTGAGTTAAACAATGATGTACAGCTTCGGAGTA
>JBARZF010000378.1:0-5213 GCA_049649675.1 Rivularia sp. (in: cyanobacteria)
CGCTTGATATACATAGCGAGCAAGATGCTCGCACTACCAAATTGTATTTTTGCCTGCATTGGGATGCTCCCTCCTAATCAGTATTACCAACCATACTACCAGTACCTACATTAACAAAATATTCCTCTACTTAATTAATTCTTATATAGCGCAAAGGTGAATGATTAGTTTTTCCCATAACCGTGTAGATACGTAGCAATGCGGAGATCTCTACAACCCGTCGGAATTTTTGTCATGAACGACTAAATTCTATTGTGGGTTAATCAACCTCCAATTTGTGACATGGTACGGTTGTAACTACCGATTGTTCCTTTATCTCGTTCTTTAAAATTAATTTCCTCTTTAAGAAACAGTAAATCTCTTACTTGTTCTTTTAATTGAGAAGAATCAACTCCATTACGTAAAGCATCTTTCAAATTAATTTGACCTGTTTCATTTAACAAACAAGGGCGCAACCAACCATCGGCAGATAAACGAATCCGATTGCATTTGTCGCAAAAACATTCTGACATCTGCGAGATAAATCCTAAAGTACCTTTAGCACCGGGGATTTTAAAAACGTCCGCCGGACCATTTCCTTTTATACTAGATTCAATTAAGCCGAATTTTTGCGAAATACTTTCACGTAATTCCACAGAAGGAATCCAGGCAGATTCGTCAAATAGTTTACTATTCCCAATCGGCATAAATTCAATAAAACGGACGTGCCAATTACGTTCAATTGTTAAAGCCGCTAAATCAAGAATTTCCGAGTCATTTACACCCCGAATAATTACTACATTTAGCTTCAAAGGATTGAAACCCACTTCATAGGCTGCTTGAATACCTTGCCAAGTTTTTTCCCAGCGTGATTTTCCCCCATTCCCAATCATTTTGTCAAAAATTTCTGGATTGAGCGAATCAAGACTGATATTAATGCGTCGCAAACCAGCATCAAAAAGTGGTTTTGCTAATTTATCTAACAAAAAACCGTTAGTCGTCATTGCTAAATCATCGCATCCAGAAAGAGAAGCAACTTCTCTAACAAAATCAACTACCCCCGGACGTAATAATGGTTCGCCTCCGGTAAGACGAAATTTAGTAAATCCTATTGGGATAAATACTTCTTTTAGTAGAGTTAATAGCTCTTGATAACTTAATAATTCCTGTTGTAAAAGATAATCGAGTTTTACACCTTCGGGTACGCAATAATGACAGCGAAAGTTACAGCGATCTATTAAACTAATACGCAGATAATCAATTTTATTCATATATTTATTTTATCAACTATTAACAATCAAATTGCTTACAGATTAGAGTTAAAAACTTTTGATGTCAATTGGGAATTGGCAACAGCTATGATTCCCAAAAAACTATCAAAAATATACTCTAAACTAAAATTTGCATAATTATCTAAAATGATTGGCATTTGCAAAGGGAATGCTGTAGCAAATAATAAAGGCATAATCTCAACAGTTTCAAGTTCTTCCCGATATTTTTTGAATTTGCTCTTTCAATTGATCGGTTTCAGAACCTAATTGCTGCGCTAATTCTAATCCTTTTTGAAAAGCTGCAAGAGCCAATTGATTTTCTTGACGCTGTAAATGAATTTTACCTATTTGCTCGTAGGCATTCATCATACCGTAGAAGTTAGCAGCTCGTTCTTCTGCTTGCAATAAAATCTGACTTGTTTGCAAAGCATCTTCTGTTTGATTTTCTGCAATATACAAGGAAACTAACTTTTGTAAAGCTTCAGCAGCACGCACGTACTGTTGAAATTCCCAAGCCATAGTATAAGCTTCTTGATAATTTTTAAAAGCTTCATCGACAAAACTAGGATTTTCTTTTGCCAAAACTTCGTAATCCGAACCTATAGCTAATTTTAATGCCGATAATTGTGCAATATCATTTCGTTGACGGTAAACTAATGATAACTTTTTACGTGCATCTATTGCTTTTAGAGGTTGTTTTGTACGGTCATAAATGTAAGCTAAATCTTTTAAAGATTCTTCAATATCGCTATCTTGCGTAACTAACATTATTAATTGTTCGTAAGTCGTTGCAGCTGCTGAGTAATCAAACCAATCAAGATGAATATTTGCAATAGTTTTCAAAGTGTCTACCTCTGCTGCAACATCCGAACTTCCTCGGACAATTATCAAAATTTTATTGTAAGCTTCTATTGCTAATGATGGCGATCGCGCTTGACGGTAAGCTTCACCTAAAGCCTGCAATACCTGTAAATCCGGTGTTTGCTCTAGTTGAACTTGCTTTTGAATTGCCTGCAATCGATCGGTAATATATCTTATTTGCTGGCGATTGTTTTTAGTGTAAGCAATCCCACCAACCCGCTGTAGCGCTTCAATTTCTGCCAAAGTACCTAAATAACGACGCAAGCGTAATTCCCGGTTCCAAGTTGCAAACGCTCCCTGGGTATCTCCTGCTTGCAGTTTTGCAGTTGCTTCTTGATTAAGTTTATCCAAAGCCGCTTCTAAAGAACGCTTTTCCTCACCACTTAAAGATTGTTGATTAGCGCTCTGTGGTAGCAATGGATCTGGTACGGTAATCTCTAGAGGAGAAGGTGGAAATTCTTTCGGCGGTTTGGGCTTTTTTTCTTTCGCTAACGCCAACGAAGTAGAAAGCAAACAAATTGTAATAGTTGTAATTATTGTAATACTAAAGCGTTGTATATTTATCATTTTCTTAGAATGAAGCATAGGAGATCGCAATTAACAATATAAAAACTATCAAATACTAACCAATTATGTGACGAATATCCCCTTCATAATTCTCCATAAATATTTCGGTAGGGGTTAAAGGTTGACTTTAGTCTCGCCGTGCTCCCGTCTTCACTTGCACGCTTTGAGCTAAAAAATCACTCTTTCTTAAAAACAAACAGTCTTTGGAGAGCAAAACTTGTTTAAATTCTTTGCGTGCAGCTTACCTTACAGCGACTTCACTTGGTAATATACCTTTATCTAAAAAACTTTCATCCACAGTATATATTCTATATAATGTCGCACTCTACTGATATACCAACCTTAGCTCGCTGGATGGCTTCTGATTTTAGCAATCAAGAACAAGCTTTTGAAAATCCGCCCTTTTTCGCTCATATTCGAGTATGTATGCGTCCTCTACCCTTAGATTTATTGTCGGGAGTCAGCTTTTATGTTGAGCAAGCTTACGATTATATGCTAAATGACCCCTATCGTGTAGCGGTGAATAAATTAGTTGATGCAGGGGATCATATAGAAATTGAAAATTATAGAGTTAAAGATGCGGAAAAATTTTACGGTGCATCTCGCGACTTGGAGCATCTCCAAGCATTAAAGCCTTCGGATTTGGAGAAACTCGAAGGCTGTAACATGATTGTAGAATGGACTGGTCACAGCTTCAAAGGGATGGTAGAACCAGGTAAAAGCTGCATTGTATTTCGTAAAGGACAAAATACTTACCTTGACAGCGAATTTGAAATTGACACAGAAAAATTTATCAGCAGAGATAAAGGAAGAGACTTAGAAACCGACGAACACATTTGGGGTTCGGTAGCAGGGCCATTTCAATTTGTCCGCTGGCACAGCTTTGCCGACGAAGTAAAACTTTAACAATTAACAATGAACAATAATTAATAGCCAACAACTGATAACTGTTAACTGCGCGCCTGATAACTGGTAACTGTCATTATCCATTTGCTGCTAACTCTATAGTGTGAAAATATGGAACTCGTTCAATCCAACTTTCCCAAGTTCCATTAGGGTAAAGTTTCATTAAGCGAAATCCTGGTGATTTTTGGTCAAGAGCAAATTTTTTGCTTCTTGGCTGAAACTGAACGCAGGTTGAAGGAGTTCCTAAATAATCAACACCCTGCCGTTGAGTATAAAATTCTTGATGTATGTGACCAAACAACACCAGTCGAACTTGCGGATATTTATCTAAAACGGCAAAAAATTCTTCGGAGTTTTGCAAGTTAGTGTTATCTAACCAAGAAGAATTTACATTGAAGGGAGGATGATGAAGTGCTACTGCTGTTGGTTTATCACCCGTCATACTTAATTGTAAATCTAGCCATTCCAAAGTTTCGCGACGTAGATAACCATGTACCTCACCAGGTACCGAAGAATCTAACAATACAAAATTCCATCCACCGCGCTCAAAACATTTACGACGAGAAACAAGTCCCAGATTCAATACTTCATTCATTATTGTGAAATCATCATGATTTCCTGGCAGCCAATAACTAGGAAGAAATAGGAAACTCAGCAGATTTTGCAAATTACCATAAGATTGTGAGGTACTATCACCCGACAAGTCTCCCGTCAACAACAGCATATCCAGTTTCTCTCGCAGCTTTTTTAAGCGCTCGATAACTGCATGGAAAGACTCTGTAGTAGGCATTCCCAGTAGTTGTTCCTGTTCCGAGGCAAATAGATGCATATCTGTTACCTGGGCAATAGTTATGGTTGAAACTTCTTTCATTTTTGGTGATACCAACCTAATACGAGTCTTAATATCCAATTCTCCTTTGTAGTCATAACGCCCCTTATATGCTGGTAGTTAATGCTTCTTTAGTAGCATATTAATACTGCCAAGTCCTCAATAATTTTAAGGTTATGTATATTTACTAAGTTCTCAATTTTGTAAGTAAAAACCGAGATTGTTCTTCAATATATTATACTAATTTTAGGTTTTATAATGTTTTTCATCTATCCTAAGATATAAATATATTATGTTTAATGTTTCCCAGTACCTATATATTTAGAAGTATAAATACTGTTTCTACAGAGAAAAATATGTATTCTACGTAGCCGAAAATCCTAGCACAAATATGAGGTAATGCAATGGGTGGGCATGGGACGAAAAAATAGGGTACTAAATTTTAGATGTCCTCCCAAAGGTTTGTGGTTAAATAGCAAGTCGGAATGGTGATTGTAGACTCATACTGCTTCTAAGACTGTTATGACAAAACATAGTTTTCTGCATTTTGAATTCAATTCCCTACAGTTGTATTTTTCCTTCGTAATGGTTTTTTACTGCTTATCGTTAATCTCTTAAAGGTATTTCACAAACAGGATGTACGAAGGGGTAGATTTATAGATAAAATTTTGGTAAGATAAAAAATATCTTGTGCGGCGACATAGCCAAGTGGTAAGGCAGAGGTCTGCAAAACCTCCATCCCCCGGTTCAAATCCGGGTGTCGCCTTTAAGAATATTCCGTTGTTTCCCGCTCCCCAAGC
>JBARZF010000379.1:0-1681 GCA_049649675.1 Rivularia sp. (in: cyanobacteria)
GGTGAATTACTCGCAGCAATTGAGAAACAAGATGCTGAAGAAATTACTTTACTACAAAATAAGCATGAAAGTACTATTTTGGCAATGACCCAAAGTATTAAAGAAGCTCAATTACAGCAAGCTAAATATAGTACCGAGGCATTGGATGAAAGCTTAAAATTAGCAAATGAACAAAGCAAATATTATCACGATCTTGTAGAGGAAGGTTTACTTCCCACAGAATCCGCACAAATTGGGCTGATGATAGCTGGTTCCACTTTGATGACAGCTTCCACAATTGTAAAAGCTGTTTCGGCGATCGCTTGGGCTTTTCCAAATACTAAGTTGGGAGTATTCATTACAGGGCTTGAAACAGGTGGAAATCACGTTGGCGAAGCAGTTGATAAGGCAGCAGAAGCCTTGGAAACTGGTGGAGATGCTTTAAGTATGATTGGAGAAGTGATTGGTATTTATGCCCAACACGAGCGCTCGGTGCAAGATTGGGAACAACAGGAAAAAATTGCACTGAGCGATATTATCCAAATAACTGCTCAAATTGAAGGCTCTAAACTTCAAGAAAAAATTGCCCAAGAAGATTTACTAATTCATCTCAAACAAATTGAGCAACAAGAATCCATTACCACTTTTATGAAGGGCAAGTTTAGCAATAAACAACTTTATCAATGGATGGTAAGCAAACTTTCAGCCATATATTACCAGACTTATCAAATGGCATATGATATGTCAAAAGCTGCCGAAAAAGCTTTTCAATTTGAACGTGGTTTACCAGAAACAGATGTCAATTATATTAATGGATTGTATTGGGATTCCCAGAAGAAAGGATTGTTAGCGGGATATAGTTTAGAACTTGATTTAGACCGCATGGAGAAAGCCTATTATGAAAATCATAGTCGCGGTTTTGAAATTACCAAAAAAGTTTCCTTAATTAAACACGATCCAGTAGCTTTATTTGAATTAAAACGTCGTGGTGTTTGTAACTTTAACTTGAGCGAAGCAGACTTTGATTACGATTATCCCGGACATTACAACCGTCAAATTAAAGCTATTTCCATCACCTTTACCGCAGCAGAAGGGGATTTAGTTAATGCAACCTTAACTCAGTTAACTCACAAAACCATTTTGGAACCCGACTTAAAAGCAGTTAAATTTCTAATCGAACCCAAAGACGAACCACCTTTATCAATTCGCAGTGGTTGGAAAGCCAATCAGCAAGTTGCTTTTTCCCATACCAATACCTTCACCGGAGAAAGTCAAGGATTATTTGAACTGAATTTTAATGACGATCGCTATTTACCCTTTGAAGGAACCGGAGCAATTTCCACCTGGAAATTAGAACTCAAAGGTAAACGTGGTTCTTACAGCATTGATCAACTGACGGATATTACAGTCAACGTGCAATATACCGCCAAACAAGGAGGAAAAGACTTTGCTAATGGGGTGAAGGGAATACTTAAACCTTACCCAACCACTCGTTATTTTAATATTGCCAATGAATTTCCGAATGAGTGGGATGAATTTTTAAGCAGCGATCGTGATGATTTAATACTTAACTTGACTCGTGATTTGTTGCCAAATATAAGCGGTAGTAAAATTACCGGAATTTTTGCTAAATTCGATTTATATGAAGAAGGTGAAGTGAGTATGGTACTCAATGGTTTTGATACACTCACATTAAAAGATG
>JBARZF010000380.1:0-13292 GCA_049649675.1 Rivularia sp. (in: cyanobacteria)
GCAGCTTCGCCACGCCTATCTCCCACTGCACGAACTAAAGGTAAAGCTTGGTTGTAAAATTCGAGAGCCTTTTGTTTTTCTCCTAAAGAGTCGTAGACTTGACCAATACGATTAAGTGTCATAGCTTCGCCACTCCTATCTCCCGCTGCACGACGTAAAGGTAATGCTTGGTTGTAGAATTCAAGTGCCTTTTGCTTTTCTCCTAAATCGTCGTAGACTTGACCAATATTATTGAGTGTGGTAGCTTCGCCACCCCTATCTCCCACTGCACGATATAAAGGTTTTGCTTGGTTATAGAATTCAAGTGCCTTTTGCTTTTCTCCTAAATCGGAGTAGACTTGACCAATATTATTAAGTGTGGTAACTTCGCCACGCCTATCTCCCACTTCACCAAATAAAGGTTTTGCTTGGTTGTAGAATTCAAGAGCCTTTTGCTTTTCTCCTAAATCCGAGTAGACTCGACCAATAACAACAAGAGTTAAAGCTTGCGATTGCTTATCATCCAATTTACGCCACAAAACCAGCGCTGCTTCCGATTTCTTTCTTGCTGCTACGAGGGATTCTGCGGTTCCTTGTTGAAATAGCTCGAATCCTTCTTTTGTTAATTTTTCTGCTTCAGCACGAGTTGCATCTTGCGTAACACTTGACTGTTGCGCTATTTCTTCTAATACTACTGGCTTAGCAGTAACTAATTTAGTAAAAAACACCAAAAAGCTGCATTGAGCAAGAAAAAATAAAGAGAATAACTTCAATCTTCTGTTTAATTTTGAACTTTGCATTTTAATTTTTCAATTAAGCAAGTGGGCATATAAAAAACTAACTATGTCACGAAATGTAAAAACCTTGAAACGGTTGCGATTGCTTCCTCGTGCCTCGTCGCAATGACAGAACACAATTATATTTATTCACGCCGACTTAATTATTCTGGTCAATAGGTGTTACCTTAACCGTCATATTTCCTGAAGCGTCAAACTCAATTTCATCAACTACATATAAACTTTTCACAGCCACCGCACGAATACCACGTAACCGTCTCAGATTAACTACATTTGATAAATCTATATTTGTTTCTCCTTCCTCTATCTGAAACTGATTTAAAGGAATATCAGACCAAGTGCTTTGTTTTGCTTTGGCAGTATCTTCACCTCGGATAACTATGCCTTTACCATCATTATTAATTACTGGTGATTTTTTATCAGCACGAATGCGCTTAATATCCTCAGTTTTAAATACGCGAGGATTACCATTTATTGAAGTAATTTGAATAGTTTTTTTCTGCGAATTAAATCCTGTTAAAGTTGCCCATACAGAGCTTCCATTTTTGAGAAATATCTGGACAAAATTATGTAAACCCAAAGAAATCATCGGTTTTTCAGCCTTTTTGCTGCTTGCTTGAGCAATTTCAGTAGTTTGAGTTACAGCCAGTGCATTTTTTTCGGGAACAGCAATCAAAACAGCCAAAGCGATACTCAATGTCGTCAAAAATACTTTCATAGTTGGGTGAATGAGATATTAATTAGATTAAGCAAGTAGCTTTAATTACTTCTATGCACCCGAAAAATCACGAATCTCAAAATATCAATATTCTAGGGAGTATTGCAGCCTTAATTGGAATAATTAGTATTTTTACTTACTTTACAGGATGGGTATATCGCTGGTCTTACTTCGGCTTTTTTGAGTTAGACATTAATTCCATTGAACTAACTTTTGAGTCTTTTTTCCTAGTACCCATCCAAGTCTTTCTAGGAGACTTATATAAAATTATACTTGCTACTATCGTAATTATTATTACTCTTAATATAATTAAAATTACTTTGTTAATAATTAATCAACTTAGTAGCAGTAATTACAAACATCGGTCTCCGTTATTAATTATTAAGTTACAAATACGTCTAATAAAACTCATAGATAAACTTCCATCTGGACTTGATAAAAAAAAGCTTAAAAAAATTATTAGTAGCAAAATCTCTCTCGCTATATTTATCAAAAAGCTACATAATTTTTATTTATTCAAACTGTTGCGTTCATTTGCTCAGATTTTTCCTCAACCGCTGCGTAATGAAATCGCGATTGTTGCTTGGGTACTGACAGCTTTATTTTGGTTCGCTCAATACCAAGGTCATGTAGATGCTTTCCGAGACGCAGTAGATAAAACCTCTACAAGACCTATAGTTACCTTAGTTACAAAAAAAGAAAACTTAGCAATTGGACGCGAATTAGGGAATGAAAATGAACTTGACAATTTGAATAAAATTCCTTCTTTGAAAGACTTCCGCATTGTTGGGGATGTTAAGCAGTTTTATCAAATATGGGGGAAAGAAACAAATTTAAACCAACCTATAACTTGGCGTTTATTGCTTCAAAACGATGACTGGGTTTATCTGTTTCCAGCATTACCATCCCCAGCCAAACCTAATCACCGTCCTCCATTATTAGTAATTAACTCGGAACAGGGACAAGTGCAGATGTTGATTCTTAGCCGTCCGAAATAAAACTTCAGTGAACAAGCAAAACATTTCGGCAATCATTTTATTGTCGAAGCATTCTTTTGGCGATCGCCTTTTGTCCAATTGCAACTGCGTCCTCAGAAATACCTTATTTTGAAGTATTCTTAGCCTCCAATTTCGCCAACCAATCCTTAATAGCCTCCTCCAAAGCTGCTGTCTGCGTTAACTCCAAACGGGCGCAGGCAACTTCAAACGTGATTTTTAACTCTTTCGGGATTCTTCCCCGAACTTCTCGTGTTTCTTCAGTCATCCCAACACTAAGTCTTTGTTTGGGCTTAATTTTTGCACAGTATGTTAACAAAAATGAATTTGCGCTATTTAGCTATTGCGTCATTGCGTCATTACGCTCATAATAAAAGTGGGTTGTAAATTGAAATCTCTACGTGCATCTATGAGCGTAAAAACTATTCAATGCCGATTAGTTGCAGATGACGAAACCCTCTGTCATCTTTGGAAACTCATGGCGGAGAAAAATACACCTTTAACGAATGAAATATTGCAACAATTAGCAAAACATGATGATTTCGAGGCTTGGGTTGAAAGTGCAAGAATGCCCAAAACTGTTATTAAAGAATTGTGCGATTCACTGAAAAATCAAGAACAATTTGCAGGACAACCAGGTCGTTTTTACACCTCTGCAATAACCTTAGTTACGTATATATATAAGTCTTGGCTGGCTTTAAATAAACGACTGCAACGAAAAATTGAAGGGAAGGAAAAGTGGCTAGAAATGCTCAAAAGCGATGCAGAACTTGAGCAAGAAAGTAATTCAAGCTCAGAAACTATTCGCACAAAAGCAACTGAGATTTTAGCCTCACTAGCAGCACAAAAAACAAATAATACAAATCAAAAATCTAAATCCCTAGAAAAGAAGAAGTCTAAACAAGAAAAAACAGTAAAATCTCCAAGCATCCAATCCAGCGTTCTCTTTGATGCTTATCGCCAAACCGAAGATTCTCTGACAAAATGTGCCTTGGTACATCTTCTAAAAAATAATTGTCAAGTTAATCATCTTGAGGAAGATGCTGAAAAATATACACAACAACGACGAAAAAAAGAAATTGAAATCAAAAGATTAAAAGAACAACTCAAAGGTCGAGTACCTAAAGGACGAGATTTGACAGGAGAAAAATGGTTAGAGGCATTAGAACAAGCAGTTAAATCCTTTCCCGAAAACGAAGATGAAGCTAAATCTTGGCAAGCTAGTCTTTTAAGAAAAACTAAAAGTGTCCCTTTTCCAGTAGCTTATGAAACTAACGAGGATATGAAATGGTCAATCAATGATGAAGGGAGAATTTTTGTTAGTTTTAATGGTTTAGGAAAGCTAAGGTTTGAAGTATACTGCGATAAAAGACATCTTCATTTATTTCGTCGTTTTATAGAAGACCAAGAAATTAAACGTCAAGGGAAAAACCAACATTCCAGTAGCTTATTTCTTTTACGTTCAGCACGAATATCTTGGTCAGAAAAAGCAGGTAAAGGAAAGCCTTGGAACCTGCACCGGCTACATCTTTTTTGCTCCATTGATACTCGAATGTGGACAGTAGAAGGGACTCAACAAGTTATAGAAGAAAAAGTCGCAGATGTTAAAAGCAAATTAGATAAAGCCAAACAAAAAGAAATTGAACTTGGGGAACTTGATTTAAAGCAGCAAGCTGATGTCGTCCGCAAAAAATCTACACTAGCTAGAATCAATACTCCCTTCCCTCGTCCGTGTAAACCTTTATATCAAGGTAAATCCCATATTCTAGTTAGCGTTAGCCTTGGTTTGGAAAAACCAGCAACTATTGCTGTATTCGACGCAGCTAATAATAAAGTCCTTATATATCGCACCACGAAACAATTGCTTGGTGATAATTACAACTTGTTAAATAGCCAGCGACAGCAAAAACAGCGTCTTTCTCACCAACGACATAAAGCCCAAAAACAATTTGCTCCAAATAATTTTGGTGAATCTGAACTCGGACAATATGTAGATAGATTATTATCCAAAGAAATAGTGGCGATCGCCAAAACTTATAATGCTGGAAGTATTGTTGTCCCGAAACTTAGCGATATGCGGGAAATCATTCAAAGCGAAGTGCAAGCCAAAGCCGAGAAGAAAATACCCGGTTTTATTCAAGGTCAAAAAAATTATGCCAAAGAATACCGTAAAAGTGTCCATAATTGGAGTTACGGCAGATTAATTGAAAATATCCAAATCCAAGCAGCACAAGCTAGAATTTTGATTGAAACTGGACAGCAGCCGACTAGAGAAAGTCCACAAGAGCAGGCAAGGGATTTAGCTTTATTTGCTTACCAATGTCGAATAGCTTAATAAAATTAAATAAAATACCGAACCTTGAAAACTTAATATGAAATTAAATAGCGCCGCAGTTCATGCTCTTTGAGCCGCTGTACTGCGATAAATCTGGGTTAGTTTGACGGTTGGAAGACCGTTATGCTTTCTGACCCTGGTAGCTGTCCGCTCTTGATGCTGCTGTCTGGCTTGACCAAACAGGAATGTGCCTTCTTTGTGATTTTGGATAAATAGTTTTTGACGTTTTCAGGAGTAACGAAAAACTTTTATACAAGTATAGCAAATGGGGACAGGTGCGCTCCCAGCAATATAGAGTAAAGCTTCGGCTTAAGCCGTTTTATACGGTGGGGATTACTTCAGTGGTGGCTACTGAATCACCCCCTTCGTCGGGGGAACCCTCCTAAATATTTTTTGACGGGGCAAAGCTGGGGCGAAATCCCTGGAGTCCCGACAAACTGTAAAACCTTTACCATAAATGTATTACAGCGTTTATGTATTAATAAATACGCTGTTTAAAAGCAGAATTTAGCTGTTTTTTCTGTCCCCCGTCAAATTTGACCGCAGAAACTGCTAAATATAAAGGTTTTGTCGGGTAGAGTTTCAAAAACCATCCCGGCTTGGGATGAGTTGAAAGGATGCAGTTTACCTTAGAATTTTAGCGGATAAAAAGTTTCAAAAACCATCCCGGCTTGGGATGAGTTGAAAGAAAACAGATATCAATGCGATTTTGTTGATGTTAGCAGTTTCAAAAACCATCCCGGCTTGGGATGAGTTGAAAGAACGCAATCTTAGGATTTACTGCACACGGAAGATAGTTTCAAAAACCATCCCGGCTTGGGATGAGTTGAAGATTATGTTCGACATCGAACACGAAAAATATAGCTAATCTTTGAGAAGTACCAAAAATAATCTTAAAGCTGGGGATAGGTAAAAATAATTATCTCTGCAAAATAAAATACTCAAAATCTCAAGCTTTTAGGCAAGCTTGTAAATCTCAATACAACAAAATTATTAGGTGGGTTGAAAGGATAGAACGTCAGATTCCTATTTTGTGAAAAAACAATATGACACTCATATTCACTCATTTTTTTAGATGAGTAATAATAGGGATTAGAATACTTGATCGGGTTGATGATATATATTAGCTTGACAATAAATTAGGAATTTTGGGCGACATTAATTTGTTAATGATTGTCGAAACGAAGTAGAGCGACATTAATTTGTTAATAACGACAACAATTCGTTAAGACGACATTAATCTGTTAACGACGACAAATAATCTGTTATTCGACAAAAATGAGCGCGGAGGGATTCGAACCCCCGACCGTCAGAACCGGAATCTGATGTTCTATCCACTGAACTACGCGCCCTAACAATGTTTAGACAAAATTTTGCCTACATATTAATAAACAGTATAGCGTTTATTTCCTTTCCTGGCTACTAAAGTCATGTTAATCGCTGTTAGACGCACTTCATTCGTTACTCAGCGACGCATATCACTTCAGTAATTTGTTTTAAAAAAGTTTATAATAGTTGCCTTGCAAACCGAGGAAAATCCTGAAAAGGCTTACTTTATAGTTAAGCAGTGTTGAAAGCATTATGGTATGAATCGAGATAATTTAAAACACAAATTAATTAAGAATGCTTCTGGCACTGACGATAACAACAGTGGTTTCGTTTTAAGTATCATATCTGCGGTTTTGCTGATATTCTGTATTGGCACGTTGCTGATGTTTAATAACAAACAAGTGCAACGATTGATCGGCGAAAAGATAAATGTTGATGCTGAAAATAGCTTAAATGATACACAAAAAACAGGCACACTATTAACAGAAAAAATATTGAACGTTAGGGCAGAGCATCCCAACGGTACTATAGGAAGATTAAGTAATATTTCTTTCAATGCAGAAAATACTGTTGTAGAAATAACCGTAACTAATGGTTTTAGGTATAATATCTATCTGAATTTTTACGGCAAAGGGGTTGTACTTGTAGATGATTTAGGTAATAAATACAATTTGAAACCACCCTTTGATAATCCCGATCTTCAAATTGAATCCGGTGCAACTTTCAAAGGAGAATTAGTTTTTCAAGGTGGAGTTACTACAAAAGCAAATAATCTGACTTTAATTACCAATAATCAAATAGGTAGCGATCAACCCTCAACTCGTCGTCCGAAGATGGAGTTTTATATTCCCATAAGTCAAGAGGATAAGTTGAGAAGGGAAGAGGGGGGAGATGGGGAGATGGGGAGATGGGGAGATGGGGAGATGGAGAATTTTAACCTTTGACATGCAGACCTTTAACCGTATATTACTCCCAACTCCTAACTCCTCACTGATAACTGTTAACTGTTAACTGATAACTGTTAAAGATAATTTGCGGGGTTTACTGGAGTACCGTTTTTGCGGACTTCAAAGTGTAGGTGTGGCCCTGTTGATAATCCTGTAGAACCTATTGCTGATATAGCTTGCCCGCGTTTAACGTTTTCTCCAGCATTTACGTATAATTTGCTGCTATGTCCGTACAGCGTAGTGATTCCTTTTCCGTGGTTAATGATTACTGTTTTTCCGTAACCGCCGTACCATCCTGAATATAGAACGGTTCCGGAATCTGCGGCGCGTATTGTACTACCGTAACCGGCTGCAAAATCCATACCAGTATGTAAGCGACGGCGACCTAGAACTGGGTGCGATCGCCAACCGTAAGGGCTGCTAATATAACCACTGCTGGGAAATGCCATGATACCGCTTCCACGGACGAAGTTTCTTGCTTGACTCTTAGCTTTGGCTGCTGCAATCCTGGCTTCTTCTTCAGCTACTTTCTTTTGAATTAAGTTTGCGACAGATAACGAGTCTCTTTCTAACTGGATTCTTGCTGCATCTAATGCAAGGCGATCGCTATTTAAACGCTGTACTAAATCGGTTTGTAGTTCCGCTTGTCCTTGATAATCGGCTTTTTGCGCGAATAATTGCTGACGAATCAAAGATATTTCGTTCTTTTTCTGTTCTATATCGGTTTTTTGCTCTTTTATCAGGTTAGCTTCTTCGGTCAACTTTGCTAAAACTTCTTGATCGGCTTGATAAACTAACTTTAAGTTACGACGGCGACTAAGAAAGTCATTTAAATTGCGGCTTTGCAGTAAAACAGCCCATCCTTGGCTGACTGGGGAACGTTGCAAATACTTGAGTCTGGCAACGGTTGACGCTTGACGTTGAGCGTAGGATACTTGCGAGGAAGCTAAATCTGCTTGCAATTGTTGGAGTCGTTGAGTTGCTAGTTGCAAACGATTTTCACTATCTTCAATCTGACTATTCGTAGTTTGCAGATTTTCTTCTAAACCACCAAGACGTTTTTCTGCTTCTTGCTGCAAATTATTTAAACGTTTTTTTTCTTTGATTACATCTTGATGCTGTTGCTTGATTTGCTTTCGTTCCTGCTTGAGTTGGTCAACGGTTTGTTTGGAGCTTGCTTGACCATACACTGAAAATACTGGAGTTAAGACTAATAATAAGCATAAAACGCTGCCGAATACAAGGCGTAAGCGAAAAGAGATTTTATTTTGCTGAGGGAATAATGCTCTCATTTTTTTAGATTAACCATACTCTGGGCTGCAACATCATGTTGATTATTCCCAGAAAATTCCCATAATTAAACACCCAGAGACTAAAAAAATACTTAATAAAAAATATACAGCAGTGAAAAGAAGCAATCGGCAAGAAAAACTTTTTGAATAGGCTTGATACTATACCACTTACCCATCCAAATTAAAAGCGATATTTAGAGATAAAATACCCTTAAATAGTTAGTAAAGGCTAGTTTGCTTTTAGTAGCGTCCAAATTCATAGTTTATGGGCATAGAAACATATATTTGTAGAAAATGAAGCGATTAATTTCATCTGAAAAATAATATTATTCTAAAATTGCATTTAAAATGACTTGACATTTCAAAATAAATATGTGAAAACCGAGGTGGATTTTACTTATGACAACCAAATAATCCAGCTACTACATAGTTTTGGTTGTTTGCTGAAAACTTTTTTAAATAGGAATGCCATGTTATTAGCTAAGACTATCAGTTCCAAAGACCTGCAAAATAAATCGGAAATTGACATAACATTATTTTCATTAGCAGACTGGACAGCTATAGCAAGATTCATGGGATATGAGCCAACTTGGGCTTATAAAATGTTTTGTAAGTTTGGCGATTTACAAAAATACGATCTTACTAAAGTTTCAAAAACAACATGGTCTAAGATAGCTCAAATGTTTCATCAAAACCAAGCTTGGGCAGATATACAATATTTTAAATGGCAATGTTCAAGTAACTAATTAATAATTTCGCCATATTTGCTATATATGAATCCCTATCGATTTAACGTTGTCTGGGATTTATGTAGTGATTATGGGGAATTGAGAATTGGGCATTGGGCATTGCCTTTATTATTTTAATTATTGTTTTTTCAAATTAATATTGTGTTTGCATTAGCGATCAAAGCTAGTTTTGTGGAAAATATTTGAGCTACAAAAAAATATTTTCAACGGAGCAATTAGTTTTTAAGCATATTTGAGATATTTGATAGTTTTACCATTCATAAATTACGATCGGATAAGGATTCTATGATTAATCCAAATTCCCTATCCCCCATTCCCTATCCCCTATGCCCGATCCAATTAAAATAAGATCATTTGAAAAACAAGATGCCGAGCAAATTGCACAATTGTTTCATCAAACTGTGCGTGAAGTTAATATTAACGACTACTCAATAAATCATGTGAAAGCATGGGCACCAGATGATATCAATTTTAGAGATTGGGTAAATGTTTGTTCGGAAAAATTTACTTACGTAGCTGATGATAATGGTACTATTGCGGGTTTTGGTGAATTAGAATCTGACGGACATATAGATTGTTTTTACTGTCACAAAGACTATCAGCGCATGGGTGTAGGCAGTAAAATCTACAATGCAATTGAAGCGAAAGCTTACGAATTAAAAATACATCGTTTATATACTGAAGCAAGTATTACTGCTAAGCCTTTTTTTCTACGTATGGGTTTTTCAATTATGAAGAAACAACAAGTAGAACGTAGAGGAGAAAGCTTTATAAATTACGTGATAGAAAAGTATCTTACTACATGATAAAAAAAATTGTTAAAACTGATATAAGTTATGAGTTAGAAAATGTTTACTGGTAACTGATAACTGTTCACTGCTCACTGATAACTGTTTACGGGTAAACTCCGGGTGTTTTGAGAATTTCTCGTTGAGATGGAGTTAAATCTGTAAAATCGTCGGGATTATAGTAATTTCTGAGCCATGCATAGGAATGAGGAGAATATTTAAAAAATAATGTTCTGCGTTCGTTTTTTCCTCGCCAAGGAAGGGTACCGTGAGTTAGGGCTTCAGTAAATATAATGGCGCTTCCAGATTTTACAGTAACTGATTTTACGCAACTTTTGGGAGACTCTAAATTAAACCATTCTTGGGGACAAGGTAAATTACTTTTATGACTACCGGGAATACAAGCAAATCCTCCATCACCGGGATCTACATCATTTAATTCGTAAGCAACAGCGAGTAAACCATTGTAAATTTTATGATTACGGAATGAGTAATACTGAGTTGGATCGTAGGGAGTTCCCCCACCATGCAAATAGCAACCGATGGGACCTACACCTTTACGGATAATATGAAGATAATCATGATCCAAACGAAACTTTCCTCCTAACAACTCAGATAAATAAGGAGTTATCCGAGGATTATCAATCAAATTTCGTAAAGGTTTCCCCCATGAAAGCAAGTTATCAAACCGTAACTTAGACGCTTCCGGTTGATTTTTGATTGCAACTTGCTCGTCTATCAATTTTTTCAAAGCTAAAATTTCTTCGTTGCTAAGAACATTCTCAACAACTAAAAATCCTTGTAAATCAAATAAATAGCGTTCGGATTCGAGCATGGGGGATTGGGGAGATGGGGGAGAGGGGGGAGAGGGGGGAGAGGGGGGAGAGGGGGGAGAGTGGGGGAAGATGGGGGAGATAGGGGGAACGAGATTTTTTCCCAGGGAGCGAGACGCTCCCACTACATTCTTAATGTGAGCAATTTTTTAATTCCTAACTTACAACTCCTAACTGATAACTGTCTACTGGCTACTGGTAACTGATAACTGCTCACTGTTCGCTGATAACTGTTCGCTGATTACCGCTAAATCTTCCAAAGAGCGATCGCGATATTTCCCGTATCTTTCGCGTTTGTTTTTTATTTTCACTCCTAAGTCGGGCAATATACCGAAGTTGGGGGGCATTGGCTGGAAGTGTTTGGGGGAAGCGGAACTAATAAAGTCAAATAGCGCTCCCATCATGGTTGTGTTGGGTATGGTTAATGGTTCTTTTCCTAATGCAATTCTGGCGGCGTTTGTTCCTGCTAACCAACCTCCGGCGGATGCGGCGGTATATCCTTCTGTACCTATGATTTGTCCGGCTGCTAGTAAATTTGGACGCGATTTAAATTGCAGTGTGGGAATCATTAATTGGGGTGCATTAATAAAGGTGTTGCGGTGCATTACTCCCAATCGCACGAATTCGGCGTTTTCTAAACCGGGAATCATTTGGAATATCCGCTTTTGTTCTCCCCAGCGTAAGTTTGTTTGGAAACCAACCATATTCCACAGCTTGCCAGCTTTGTCTTCTTGACGTAACTGAATAACAGCATAAGGACGTTCTTTTTTAACTTCTTCTCCTTCTGGGATTTCTTCACGGGGAGCATCATTACCCCATCCCGCGCTTGAAGGAGGAGTCAAACCCACTGGCTTGAGGGGGCCATAACGCATTGTATCTTCGCCGCGTCTTGCTTGTTCCTCGATGGGTAAACAAGCTTCAAAAAACTTGGCATTTTCTCGTTCAAAGCCTTTTAATTCAACTTGTTCGGCATCACGCAATTCTGACCAAAATTTCAGATATTGCTCTTTATTCATGGGACAGTTGAGGTAAGCTGCTTCGCCTTTGTCGTAACGCGATGCCATGAAAGCAACGTCATGATTAATCGATTCTCCCACAACTATGGGACTAGCAGCATCAAAAAAGCTGAGATATTCCATCCCGGTGAAACGACGTAAATCTTCTGCTAAATCGGGACTTGTTAACGGGCCAGTTGCTAAAACTACAATACCTTCAGGGATTTCTCGTAATTCTTCCCGGCGAAAGTCAATTAAAGGATGATTGGCGAGAGTTTCCGTTAAGTTTTGACTAAAGACACCGCGATCGACCGCTAAAGCACCACCAGCAGGAACTTTGTGTTCGTCAGCTTTGGAAATAACGATCGAACCCAGACGGCGTAACTCTTCATGAAGCAAACCAGCAGCGCGATCGCTTGCCATTGCTCCAAAAGAATTACTACATACTAATTCCGCCAAATGTTCCGTATGATGCGCTCCCCCAAATTTTTGCGGACGCATTTCATAAAAAATTACTGGAATACCAGCCTGGGCTATTTGCCAAGCTGCTTCAGTTCCAGCTAATCCACCACCAATTACTGTTATAGGGTTCATGTTTTTAATTTTAGATTTTAGATTTTGGATTTTGGATTAAAAATTGTAGAGACGTAGCACTGCTACGTCTCCACAGGAGTTAAGAAATTTAATTTCCCCTTGTCCCCTTGTCCCCTTGTCCCCTTGTCCCCTTGTCCCCTTGTCCCCTTGTCCCATTCGTAAAAAGAATAAATTTGTGTGTAGTTACTGCTTATATTTGATGATAGCCGCGTGGTAACTTTATTGTGACTTTAAATAGAAGCAATTTCTCGTCAAACGTTAGATTGGGGTGCTTATTGACTATGGAAACCTTGCAGATAAATCGCTTCGTTGAGAATATTCATGTTGAATTACTTCCCAAGCTTCAAATAGAAAGCGTCAATCCTCACGACCCAGTAAAAGTTCTTCATATACCACCTCCTTGGATTCTGCTTGGTACGGGAAATTACGCTGCGGTAGTTCATCATCCCGATTTTCCAGATTTGGTAGTGAAGATTTACGCACCGGGAAGACCTGGTTTTGAGGAAGAAGTAGAAGTTTACAATCGTTTGGGTAAACATCCTGCTTTCTCTGAGTTATTCTACGCTGAAGATGGTTTTTTAGTATTGAAACGGCTGTATGGAGTCACCATATGGGATTGCGTTCAATTAGGTTTGCCCGTTCCCAAGCAAGTTATACAAGATATTGACAAAGCTTTAGATTACGTAAGAAGCCGCAATCTTTTTCCCCACGATATTCATGCGCGTAATGTAATGATGTATGAAGGTAGGGGATTAGTTGTAGATATTTCAGATTTTTTGGATGAAGAATATTGTTCTAAATGGGATAACGTTAAAAAGGCATATTATTGGATATATCTTCCTGTGATTTATCCGTTGAAATTACGGGTACCTGTTTCTTTGTTAGATGTTGTTCGTAAGGGTTATCGGTTTATTTCTTCTTTGATGAAAAGGCTGATGGGG
>JBARZF010000381.1:0-1672 GCA_049649675.1 Rivularia sp. (in: cyanobacteria)
AGAATAATTGCACGCAAATAGCTAGTATTGCTGTTTATATTGACTCGGTAGATCCTCTGGTTGTCTTCCAGAAACTAGCTGCATTCAATGGGCTTAATTTCTACTGGGAAAGCCCCAGCAAAAAACAGGCTATTGCTGCTATTGGTGCGGTAACAAAATTTGAAGTTGAAGGGAAAGGACGTTTTTCTGATGCTGAAAAGTTCATCAAATATAATCTCAGCAAAATCATTAATTTTTGCAATGTAAATAACTGTTTTGCTAATCCAGCATTTTTTTGCAGCTTTAGTTTTTTTGATACAAATCTTCAAGAAAACTATCCTTTTTCTCCTGCTACCATTTTTTTACCTAAATGGCAAGTTACTCGTAAAGACAAACGCTGTATATTAAGGGCAAATATTGAAATTGATGGAGATTTAAATATAGAAAATTATTTACAAAGTTTATGGGCTAAAATTGCAGATATTAATAATTTAAAATATGATTTTATCAGCTTAAATGATTCTAAACCTAAATTTATTAAAAGCTCGATCGCTAAATCTAGTAAATTCAAGCGATCGGTATTATCGGCATTAGAAGATATTCGTAAAGGTAATTATAGTAAAATTGTCTTAGCGGATGCTCTAAACATTCAATCGATCGCTCCATTAAACTTATTTAAATCATTAAATAATCTACGACACCTACATCCTAATTGCTGTATATTTTCTACAAGCAATGGCAAAGGACAAAACTTTATTGGTGCTTCTCCAGAAACATTAATTGCAATTCATAATCGAAAATTAACTACTGATGCTTTAGCTGGAAGCGCAGCTAGAGGGAAAACACCAGCAGAAGACGCAAAAATAGCTAATATTTTACTTAACAGCGACAAAGAAAGACACGAACATTCCTTAGTAATTGACTTTATTACTCAAAGGTTGCTTAGTTTAGGCTTATTACCCCAGGTTTCAACACCCAGATTGCGACAGCTATCAAATATTCAGCACTTGTGGACACCTATCGCCGCAAAAGTTCCTCGCAACGTGCATCCCTTGCAAATAGTTGCTCAACTGCATCCCACACCAGCAGTAGCAGGGGTTGCACCCGAGGTTGTTTGTCAGGAAATTCGCCGTTATGAAAGTTTTGAAAGGGGTTTATATGCAGCACCTTTAGGTTGGATAGATTCCGAAGGTAACTGTGAATTTGTCGTTGGAATTCGTTCCGCACTAATCGACAACAACAGCGAATCATCCCTACTTTATGCCGGTGCTGGTATTGTACCCGGTTCAGATCCAGAAAAAGAATTTGCAGAAATTCAACTTAAATTACAGGCATTGTTGAAAGCATTAACTTGAGCAGTTACCAGTTACCAGTTAACAGTCTGTAGTTTTCAAATTTAGATTGGTTTCGTTCATGATTACAAAATAAAAATTAGACAGCAAAAAACGCCTCCCGATCGCTCGGAAGGCGTTTTTATGATGTAGAGACGTGATATATCACGTCTCCACCTCTACAATATTAAATTTTTAACCGTTGATTGCGGGAGCGCTGATTGCTACAGGAGCAGTTTCACCAGCAGCCAAATCAAGTGGGAAGTTGTGTGCATTTCTTTCGTGCATTACTTCCATACCCAAGTTAGCTCTGTTCAATACATCAGCCCAGGTGTTTACAACTCTACCGCTAGAATCAATTA
>JBARZF010000382.1:0-13949 GCA_049649675.1 Rivularia sp. (in: cyanobacteria)
AATCCTAGTACAAGGTATGGACTGGCGATCGCCAAGTTAATTCCGGCTTTACTTCACGTCACCAGATGGAGTTTAGCTGCAACCTTGCAAGTCAAAGATTTTTATTCGGGTAATTGGAAAACCGGACGTTTTACACTCAATTCCGAATGTAATTTGGTGTCTCACTATCCACCAGCAAAAGAATACGATAGTATGTTGGAAGCCTCTTTTGTTGATAAATGGAATTCAGCAAAAACGGAATGGGTTTTAGAGCGTGAAGTTGACTTAATTCCTATTCCTGGTAGCGTGATGATTCCCGATTTTCGCTTAGTTCATCCCGATGGTAGAACCTATTTATTAGAAATAGTTGGATACTGGCGACCAGAATATTTACAAAAGAAATTTTATCAAGTTAGAACAGCCGAACGTAACGATTTAATTTTAGCAATTTCCGAGCGTTTAAACTTAGATAAAGCCGGAGTTAAATTAGATAATGTCCCCGCGAAAATCGTTTGGTTTAAAGATAAGTTATTGCCGAAGTCTGTTTTGGCGGTGTTGGATTGATAATTGATAATTGATAATTGATAATTGGTAATGGGTAATTAAATTAATCTACGCGATAAACCTTCCCATCAGGCATCACAGCCCCTGTCAAAACAGCCCGATTCAAATTCGCTCCTTCCAAATTCGCTCCTTTTAAATTCGCTTCTACCAAAGAAGCTCCTTCTAAATTCACTCCACTCAAGTCTGCTCCCGTCAACTCCGCATTAATCAAATTAGCTTGCTGTAAATTAGCTTGCTGTAAAATGGCTTGACTCAAATTTGCTTCTCGCAAAAATGCCCTTCGTAAAATAGCCTGACTCAAATTCGCTCTTTGCAACTGAGCTTTCCTTAATGAAGATTGATATAGTAGCGCTTCGCACAGATTTACTTCTCTCAAATCGGCTTTTGTTAAAACAGCTTGACTCAAATTCGCTAGCTGCATGGAAGCTCCGCATAAAATAGCTTGCTCTAATAAAGCCTTGGTTAAATCAGCTTCGGCTAATAATGCTTGACTTAAATTAATACCTTTAAGATTAGCTTTCGTTAAAATCGCTTGAGAAAAATCGATTGAAGATAAGTTTACCTGACAAAGAGTTATTTGAGACAAATCAATTTTTCTAAAATCTCTTTCCCCTAATATATATCGATTCAAAATTTCCTCTTTTTTCATCACCTCGGTTACTAACATTTTTTTTTGAGAAGAGTGCCTTCTTTGGTTACGTTAATAAAACTTAACATGATAATTTAAGGGCTAATCCTTAGTTAAGCATTTGTTAATGATTGACTTCGAGCTAATTTGTTCAGAAGTAACGATAAAAAATAAGAAATTGTTAAGTAAAATGTTAAGATAGTAAAGAAAATATTAAATTTTCAAACGAATTGTAATTATAGATTGTGGATTGAGTATTTTTGTCTAAACCTATCTCAGAAGCCCACAAAAAAATATTTGCATCTCAAGTCGAGCGGGAACGATTGTTAGGAGCGATCGCCCTGCGAATTCGGCAGTCGTTAAATTTGGATTCTATAATCAACCAGACTGTAGAAGAAGTTAGATTATTTCTTCAAACCGATAGGGTGCTAGTCTATCGTTTTGAGCAAGACTGGAGCGGGCTGATGATTGCTGAATCGGCTCTTGCACCCTATACCGCTGTGATTGGTTCCAAAATTGATGATTCTTGGATTACCAAACAACACATAGAACAATACAGACAAGGGCAAGTTCAAGTCATAGAAGATATTGAAGCTGCGGAATTGACTTTATGCTACGTGAATTTTCTCGCAAATTTTGATGTAAAAGCCAATTTAGTAGTGCCTATTATCGCAGAGGAAAAGTTATGGGGACTATTAATTGTTCAACATTGTAAATCTGCTCGTAAATGGGAGTCATCAGAAATTGAATTGCTCAAACACTTAGCAAATCATGTTGGAATCGCAGTTCAACAAGCCGAACTTTATCAACAGGTGCAGAGTCTCAATACTTATTTAGAAAGGAAAGTTAAAAGTCGTACTGCTAGATTAGAAAAAGCGGTTCAGTTTGAAGCATTAATCAGGCGTGTTACCGAGAAAATTAGAGATAGTTTAGATGAAACTCAGATATTACAGAAAGTAACCCAAGAATTGGGAGAAATTTTAGATATCGAACGCTGCAAAATTGAACTTTATGATAATTCTCAGACATTCGCAACTATTGTTTATGAATATAAAGCAACGCAGCCTATTCACCGGGGAATAACCAAACAAGTAGCAGACTACCCAGAACTTTACGAACAGCTATTACAGAAACAATCTCTCCAGTTTGTAGAAAGAATTCCTCAACTTAATTTTAGTAAAAAGCGAGTAAATCGACTGGTTTGTCCGATATTTGATGACCAAGGTATTTTAGGCAATCTCTGGTTACTCAAAGTTAAAGAAGAAGTATTCGATGAATTAGAAATTAACTTAGTCGAACAAGTAGCCAATCAATGCGCGATCGCCATTCGTCAAGCCAGACTTTACGAAAAATCTCAAGCTCAAGTAAAAGAACTGGAAAAACTTAATACTCTTAAAGACGATTTTCTTAAAAGCATTTCTCACGAACTACGTAATCCAATGACTAGTATATTACTAGCTTCGCAAACTTTAGAAAAGCTAATCGAAACTCAAGGAATAAAAGGTCTTCAATCCCAGCAATTTCAGCGCGTATTCAAAATATTTAAAGGTTCTTGTCAGCAACAAAATAAATCGGTTAACGACTTACTGACACTTTGTTATCTTGATGCTGATAATGCCACTTTAGTTCCTGAATTGATTGATTTACAAAGGTTTATTCCTCAAATAGTAGAGCCTTTTAAGGAGCAAGCCGAACGACAACAGCAACAGTTGGTTGTTAATATTCCTGAAGAAATATCGACCTTACAGTCAGATGTTGCTCTTTTAGAAAGGGTAATTAACGAACTAATTACTAATGCCTGTAAATACACTCCAGCGAAAGAAACAATTAGCATAGCTGCTGAAGAAAAAGACGAGCATATATATTTAAGCGTCAGTAATTCCGGAATAGAAATACCACGTGAAGAGCAAGAATATGTTTTTGAAAAATTTTATCGAATTCCCTCTCATGACCCCTGGAAGCACGGAGGAACCGGAATTGGGTTAGCTTTAGTAAAGAAGTTAGTAGAACTTTTGAATGCGACTGTTCAATTAGATAGTCAAGCGGGACAAACAACTTTTACAATTCAGTTTGCGGTTTAAATTAAGAATTAAAAAATTAAAAAATTAACTATATTTTTGCTTATAAGCTACCAGCAACTTACGCGAAGCCCTTCTGATTCAAAGAATTTATAACCATAAATAACAACACATTATAACGAATACTCCTTCATTTTTATTTCACAAAATATTTTTTCAAGCACCTATTCTATCGAAAGGATTATTCCTCTAAGGGGATAGAAGCTTCAAAAATCTTTACTAACATGAGAGGTAAGTTACATTTCGTAACCAATCGCAATCATTAGTAATCATTCAAAATTATGAATATCAACAAATTAACTCAACTGTTTACAAAGCTTGCTCTAATTACTAGTGTTGTAGGCGTTAGTGCTTTTGCAACAGTTCCAGCTAGAGCGGAGAATTACGGTAATATGGGCAATATGAAAATGTCGGCTAGCAACAAAAATCTTGTTGAAGTTGCAGTAGCTAGCAATTCTTTTAATACTCTTGTAAAAGCAGTACAAGCAGCAGGTTTAGCAGATACACTTGCTAATGGTTCTTTTACAGTTTTTGCTCCTACCGATCAAGCTTTTAATGATTCTTTACCTCAAGGAGCAGTAGCATTTCTACTTAAACCAGAGAATAAAGATTTGTTGCGTCAAGTTCTTAGCTATCACGTAACCAAAGGTAAAGTAACCTCTAATCAGTTACAAACTGGTACTGTCAATATGTTATACGGTGGAGTAGCAGTTCGCGTAACCCCCGGAAAAGTAGTTGTAAATAATGCTAGCGTTACCAACGCCAATATTGGAGCCAGCAATGGAGTAATTCACGCAGTTAATCGGGTACTACTTCCCCAACAACTACGTCAAACAATTGCTTCTAAACTTGCAATGCAATAAGAAATAAGTAAAACCTATAAATAAGTAGGACTTACACAAAACTCTACTTTTTCAGGGTGGTAAAGATTTCAATGTCAAAAATACTATATTTTTCATTGTCGCTAGGTAAGTTTTTCACAGCAAAAGCTCAAAAGATGTCAACCATCTTTTGAGCTTTTGCTCATTTTATTTAAGTAGTTATTTAAGTATTTATTTAATAAATATCAAATAAAAGTAACAATTGCTAATCAATTAATTAAAAATTTAAAATCACCAAGCAAATAGTAACTTGATAGAATAGGTATATTGACTAAGGTTTTTTAAGATGGAGTCGCATATAATGGCGACTGAATATTTTATAAGTAAATTATCGCAGAGATATAACGGAGTGTGGATGATAATGTTAAGAATTAAGTTTTTAGCTGTTTTAGGAATAGCAGCAACTGTCGCAAGTATTGCCAATCCTGTCAGCGCCCAGTCTTCGGGAAATACAAATGGCAAAGGCTATACTTTATCTGGTGATTCGTTGATGGGAATCAACGAAAGAACAGCCAATCAAGATTTTCCCATCTTTTTTAATGCTCAACCCTCGAACGCATCTGTGGATAGTAGTATACAGCAAAATACGGGTGATTTTCGGAGAACCAGAGAGCAAGTTCAAATCAACAATACACCTGTATATTTAGAACCCGGAGAAGAAACCCTTAATGGTAATGATGGATTTCAGGTGCAGTTTGATTTGACTAATACCGAGAAACGGAAGAACTTGAAATAAAGATATTGATCGAGAGCATTTTTCTCAAACATACTTTTATTCCTATTTTTCCCAGGTAGGGCTTTTAACTTGAATAACAACAATTAAACTCGTGAAAACGGGTTTTATTTTTATTTAGTTTCTGTTTGCTATAGCAGTTCAGCTTTATAACTCCTAACTCCTAACTTTTTCTAATTTCCAATTGCAACCCACTTTCAAGTAAAATTATCTCTTGAGAGAAAGGAGGGGAATTTTGACGCGAGTAATTATAGTACGCCACGGTGAAAGCACTTATAATACCGTTAGACGCATTCAAGGACATCTAGATAAATCGGTATTAACAGAAAAAGGTTGTAGTGATGCGCGAAAAGTAGGTAAAGCACTCAGTAATATTTCATTCGATGCGATTTATTGCAGTCCCCTCAAAAGAGCAAAACAAACCGCAGAAATTATCCACGGTGAAATCAAAGCTAATTTAGGTGATATTCCCGCTTTGCAAGTAAATCCAAAAATCAAGGAAATTCACTTACCTTTGTGGGAGGGAATGCTTTCTACGGAGGTACAAGAAAAGTTTCCCGAAGAACAGAAAATTTGGAAAGAAAACCCTGACAAGTTGCGAATGCTCGTTCAAGATAGTGAAACAACCGTCGAATATTTTCCGGTTTTGGCACTATACGAACAAGCAAAAGAATTTTGGCAAGAAATTTTACCCAAACATCAAAATCAAACTATTCTTGTAGTTGCTCATAGCTGTATAAATAGATGTTTAATTCAAACTGCGATTAAAATTGCTCCCAGTTATATGCAGCGCATTCAGCAATCTAATTGTTGCATCAACGTCCTCAATTTTGTTGGTAATTTAGATGATAAAGTTCAGATAGAATCATTTAATCAAATCCAACATATGGGAGCAACTTTACCTTCATTGCGTCCCAATCATCGAGGAATTAGATTATTATTAGTCCGTCACGGAGAAACTGACTGGAATCAGCAAAAAAGGTATCAAGGGCAAGTCGATATTTCACTGAACGAAAATGGTAAATTGCAGTCAGAGAAAGTCGCTGAATTTATCAAAAATGTATCTATAGACAAAGCATATAGTAGTTCCTTGTTGCGTGCTAAAGAAACCGCAGAAATTATCTTACAGCAGCATCAAGGCATTAAATTAGAATTAAACGATGGATTTAAAGAAATAATTCACGGTTTTTGGGAAGGAAAATTAGAGACAGAAATCCAGCAAGAATTCCCTGGAGAATTGCAGCGCTGGCGCGAAACACCAGAACAATTCCAAATGCCTGCGGGAGAAAATTTTCAGCAAGTTTGGCAGCGTACAGTTGAAGTTTATGAATCAATTATTAAAGAAGCTTTAGCAGATAAATTAAACACGATTTTAATAGTTGCTCATGGAGGTACCAATCAAATTTTACTTTGTCATATTTTAGGATTATCAGCAGAACATTTTTGGAGTTTTCGTCAGAGCAACTGTTCTTTAAATGTAATTGATTATCCCAAGGGGTTAGATAGTTATCCCGTATTGCAAGGAATTAATTTTACCTCTTATTTAACAGGAAACGTGTTAGATGAAACAGTAACTGGAGCGTTGTAAAGAGTTAAGAGTTAGGAGTTAGGAGTTAAGATTTTTAATTTATTAGCATCTCTATTAATTACAAATTACTAGTTATATTATGCCAACCGAATTGCTACAACAAGTAAGAGTTATTAATCCTGTATCTAACACCGATAAAGTTGCTGATGTGTTGATTGAGGATGGTTGTATAAAGTCAGTTGCGGATAAAATTTCTAATATCCCCGACGATACTTCTATTCGTGATTGTGCATCTTTAATTTTAGGCCCTGGATTGGTTGATTTGTACAGTCATTCTGGGGAACCAGGTTTTGAAGAAAGGGAAACTGTTGCTTCTCTGCTCAAAGCTGCTGCCGCTGGTGGTTTCACTCGCGTGACTCTTTTACCGGATACATCCCCAAGCATCGATAATCCCGCAGTTGTCGCACAATTGCAGCAGCTTCACAAGGCTGCGAATTTTTCGCCTATTCCTCTGCTTAACATTTGGGGTGCAATTACCAAAGATGTTAAAGGTGAAAAAATGACAGAATTAGCAGATTTAAAAAATGCGGGAATTGTTGGTTTCGCTGATGGTAAAGCTTTGAACAATTTAGCTTTAGTACGTCGAGTGCTGGAATATCTGCAACCGTTGAGAAAACCCGCAGCTTTTTGGTGTTGCGATCGCAATATTTCCTCAGATGGAATTATGCGCGAGGGTGCGGATTCGATTCAATGGGGTTTACCGGGAAATCCGGCAATTTCGGAGACTTCAGCAATCGCTGCTTTGCTCGAATTAGTTGCTAGCACATTCACGCCGACTCACATCATGCGGGTTTCTACTGCTAGAAGCGTAGAATTAATCGAAAATGCCAAAGCCAAAGGTTTACCCATCACCGCTAGCACTACTTGGATGCATCTTTTATTCGATACTTCTTCTGTAAAAAGTTATCATACAGCGTTAAATTTAAAGCCACCTTTGGGTAATCCAGAAGATATGATGGCATTGCGTCGGGGAGTGAGCGAAGGAATTTTAGATGCTATAGCGATCGATCATTCACCATTTACTTACGAAGAAAAAACCGTAGCTTTTGCTCAAGCGCCTCCAGGAGCCATAGGTTTGGAATTAGCGTTACCTTTGCTGTGGAAAAATTTGGTAGAAACAGGTGAATTTACAGCTTTGGAATTATGGAAAGCGCTTTCTACCAATCCAGCAGAATGTTTAAAACAAAGTCCGAGTAGAATTGAAGTGGATGAAAAAGCGGAATTAACTTTATTTAATCCCCAGGAAAGTTGGAAAGTTGAGAGCAAGAATTTGCATAGTTTATCGAGCAATACACCGTGGTTGGGGAAAGAATTGCAGGGGAAAGTTGTGAGGATTTGGTGTTAGTTGAAAAATAAATACACAACAGAAAATCATTAATTTTAGGTTATGATAAATATTTTACCAGTCCTATTAATAGGACTTTTGTTATTAGCCTGGGAATTGCATTCCCAGGTGGGTGTGATATCATTTCTGGTTACACCAGATGGGGATTTAAAAAAAAACCGCAGAGAACGCGAAGAACGCTGAGGAAGAGAAAGAGAGAGGAATTTTATCTAGAAGAAGCTGGAATTCCTAAAGATAAAATTGTTTTAGGTTTTCATCCACCTAATGTTAGACAACATACAGGTTATGCTGTTGCTTGATTAAAACATTTTATAAAATTAGTTTTCCAATGCAAAAACCCGGTTTTCCAAAAAACCAGGTTTCTATATACTTCAAATTTTTAAAACTAGAAAAAATTAATCTACTTTTTCCATTGCCTTCGCAGCTAGATAAGGCTTGTTTTCATAAACTTTAACTATATCTGGAGCAAAATCTAAATCGTAATCTCTTTTAATTACCGCAGCGTCAAAAGTACCGATGACTCCAGATACTTCAACATTTGTACCTACCGGAGGAACGGGTTGATCGGTTACTACTAATATTGGTTGTCCTCTTAGAGATTCTTTATCGTAAGCAACAAACGCTTTTGGACCGACAATTTCCGTAATTTTAGTACTTACGGTAACATTCTCTCCAACTAGTTCGGCGTTAGGTAATCCAGCACTTGCAGGTATGTTATCGGTAGCATCTGGAACATTATCACCTCTTGGTGGAGTTCCTGTTTCTACAGTTCCTGTAGCTGTCGCTCCAGGTGTATCTTCTACTGGCTCTACAGTACCTATTGTGTCATTTGTTGTATCGCACGCACCAACAAATAATGCTAAAAATGCGATCGCGATCGCGCCGTTGGTTTTGCCAATTCTTTTTAGTAAATTACCGATTTTTAAACCTTTTTTAGCAGTCACGCTATTATTTTTAAGTCTACTCATAATCTGGAAATCTCCTTAATACAGTTATATATTCAATTTGCAGCAATCATTAACTATTACTGCTTCCTAATTCAATCACCATCGAAAATAATCTTCATTTTTAACAGCAAATCAATACTTAGGAAAACTGAATATAAACATTTGTTAATCTGTAGTTTAGATAACTTTACTGCTTCTCACTTCTATCTGAAGAAAGAGAATAAATCGGATTCGATTAAATCGGGCTTTTTGAATTACCCCTCTTTTGGTAGATGTGATAATATCATTGATAATTTATTCATTCAGACAACACTGCGACAATTAGCTATACAAGTAAATAATGAAATGACTATTATCTAATCATGACACTTCTCAATGCTCGTAATTTATCGTTAGAAGATGTTCAGCTTCTTCTCGGATTTCAAAAACAGCGCAATAATTCATTCAGTTCATTGTTATCTCTAGAATCTTTAACAGACTTAGAACAACAGGAACTCTTGCGAATTGCTAATGATTTTGATACGTACCTTACTGCTGGAAAAGTCTCTGAAGGACAAGTAAAATTCTTGGTCATCGCTCCTTTAATGCGTCTGGCTGGTTTTTATAGCTACCCAATTCAGATAAAATTGGAAGAAGATATCGCTGAAATTAAAATAGAAGACGAAGATAAAACAATTACTGGCAGGTTAGATATTTTAGCTGTTAACAAAGTTAGAAAACTAACAGATAAAACATTTTTTTGGGTATTGTTAATTGAATCTAAAAACAGCGGTATTTCTCCATCAGAAGGTTTACCTCAACTGCTAACATATGCGAATCAAAGCTTGCAGAATCAAAAATCTGTTTGGGGATTAGTTTCCAACGGACAATATTATCAATTTGTATATATACAACAGGGAAATCCGACAACTTATTACCTGATGCCATTGCTAAACTTAATGGAACCAAAACGAGCAGTTGAATTATTACAGGTACTCAAAGCAATCTGTCAGATTTAAATTATAGATTTTAATTTAAACCCAGGTCGCCGGGTTTTGTTTGTGTAGCAGAGCCATTGCGTTGCGGGGGTTCCCCCCGTTGTAGCAAATGGCGTGCGGTAACAAAGCGCCAGATATATCATAAAACTTCATTCCAACAAATCCACCAACTCCATCACCTGCTCCCGCTTCACCAAAGAATTAGCACATAAAATACCGCTCGCAGCCACCGCAGGAACTCCAATTCCCGGCGTTGTACTATCGCCAACTCGATACAATCCTTTGATAGGCGTACTATTGCTGGGAAACATACCCTTACCAGCAGCGATCGCCGGGCCGTAAGTTCCTTGATATCTTCTTAAATAACGAGCATGAGTTAACGGCGTACCGATTAATTCTAAAGCCACACGCTCTCTAATATCTGGAATTACTTTTTCTATGGCTCTATATAAGGTTTGCGCTTTTTCTTTCTTTTTCTCTTCATAACCTCGATCTTTCTCCCATCCTGCAAATGGTTCCAAAGTATAAGCGTGAACTACATGATGATTTTCTGGAGCTAAGGAACTATCCCAAACAGTGGGAATCGATATCATGCAGGTGTTTCCCGGTACGCTAATATCTTTTGTCGCATCGTGAACTACTACATGATGTCCCGTCAAATTTTCCAAACCCTCACCGCGAAAGCCTAAGTGTAAATGCATAAAGCTTTCCACGGCGGGAGTATCTAAAGCTGCTTGGCGGTAAGATGCTGGTAAATCTTCGGGAAGTAGTAATTTGCTGTAAGTATCCCAGATTGTAGCGTTGGAAATTACCACCGGAGCTTTTATAACTTCTCCTTCACCCCCCTTTTTTAAGGGGGGCTGGGGGGATAATCTTACTCCTACAGCTTGACCATTTTCTACAATAATTTTTTCTACATGACATCCCAAACGTAACTCACCACCCCATTTTTTCAACCCGTTAACTAAAGCATCTATAATTGCGCTACCACCTCCCAAAGGATATTCAATTGCAGTATTAGAACGTTCTCCCAACATAAATGCTACTTCCGGAGCAATGGTGCCGCTTGCTTTTAAACCTGACAATAGAAAGCATTCGAGATCGATTAGTCGTCTTACCCAAGAATCCTTAACCGTGGCATCCATCACAGAACCCACAGAACTTTGTACTAAAGGCAAATTGGGCAGCATTTTTAATAAAGACGGTAAATAACGACTTAATAAAATCGGAATTAACTGCCAATCAGCCCGCAAAGCCAAAGTCGGAATACCTTTCATCGCTTCATATAGCGGCAACAAACGTTTTTCAAATTCTGCTAATTCCCTTGCTCCTTGGGGCGTAATTTTAGCCACTTCTTCCCGGTAACGCTGGTAATTACAGTAAACTGCAAAACTACCTTCAGGAAAATGATAGTGTCCGAGAGGATCGTAAGGTACAGTTTGGAGAGATTCGCCTAAAATATCGAGGACTTGTTTTACAGGATTCAAACTTCGAGCGTCACTAAGTCCACAATAGAATGAAGGGCCAGAATCAAATTCAAATCCTTGTCGTCGAAAGTTATGAGCAGCACCACCCGCTACTGTATGGCTTTCGCAGACTATTACCCGCTTTCCGTAACGACTGAGTAATCCAGCAGCAGTTAACCCACCGATACCACTACCAATGACTATGACATCAAAATTTTCCATTATTAGTTGTTAGTTGTTAGTTGTTAGTTATTAGTTGTTGATTGTTAGTTGTTAAAAGCTACTATCCACTATCCACTATCCACTATCTACTATCTACTAACCACTATCTACCTACTTTCACAATGTAGTAATGACAGAACAAATATTAGAACAACCACTAATTGAATTAAAAGGCGTTTCCAAGTCGTTTGGTAGCAACAAGATTTTAGATAAGGTAGATTTTACAATTCACCGGGGAGACGCATTAGGAATAATTGGCCCTAGCGGTACTGGTAAATCTACTATTTTGCGGATAATTGCCGGGTTAACTCCTGCCGATGAAGGAGAAATTTATGTACAAGGAGTGCGGCGAGAAGGTTTGATAGAAGATGGAGCCTCGGCAGTTGGAATTGGCATGGTTTTTCAGCAAGCGGCTTTATTCGACTCGCTAACAGTAGATGAAAATATTGGCTTTTTGCTTTACCAGCATTCAAATCTTTCTAAAAAAAGGATTCGAGAGTTGGTTGATGAAAAATTGGAAATGGTAGGTTTACCCGGAGTTGCGGATCGATTTCCCGCAGAACTTTCTGGAGGAATGCGGAAGCGGGTAAGTTTTGCCCGTGCTATTATGTCTAATCCTGACAAGCCCGAGGAAACACCAGAAATTTTGCTATACGATGAGCCTACAGCCGGATTAGATCCCATTGCTTCAACCGTAATCGAAGATTTAATTCGGCAATTGCAGGATGCAAACGGAACTTCTGGCAGCTACTCTATCGTTACTCACCAACACAGTACAATTCGTCGTACTGCTGACAGAGTTGTTTTTCTTTATCAAGGTAAAGTGCAGTGGGAAGGAAAAGTCGGGGAAGTTGACACCACAGATAATCCTTCTATTCGACAATTTATGAGTGGAAACGTTAATGGCCCAATTAACATTGCTGGTGCATGAAAATAAACAAAAACAAAAACAAACGTTATATTCGCAATTACCATCGATTACAAATTTATAAATAATAAACGATAAAAGAATGCATAAATACCTATTTGCAAATTTGAAACGTAATTTTAAAGGGAGGTGAAAAATGCGATCGCGATTGGTTAGAGAAGGTTCTGTTGGATTATTAATATTATTAGGCTTGGGTGTATTTGGGGTAATTTTCCTTTGGCTCAATAGAATAAGCGCTGCCGGTCGTACTTACAGCTTTATCGTAGACTTTAAGGACGCTGGCGGAATGCAAAAGGGCGCTGTTGTTCAATATCGCGGTGTGAAAGTAGGCAATATAGCTGAGATTAAAGCAGGTGTAAATGGTGTAGAAGTACAACTTGATATTAATAAACCCGAGTTAATAATTCCCCGTGATGTCAAAATTGAAGCGAATCAATCTGGATTAATCAGCGAAAGCATTATTGAGATTACACCAGAAAGAATTATATCTCGAAGCAATGTCGATGCAGGGCCTTTAGATAAAGGATGCGATCCTAGTATTATTGTCTGCGATGGTTCCCGTCTCAAAGGCGAAATCGGTATCAGTGTTGACCAACTGATTCGCTACAGCAGCCGTTTGTCGGAAGTTTACAGCCGTCCGGATGTATACGAAAACGTCAATCAAGCTTTAAAAAATACATCACTCGCAGCAGCACAAGTCGCTCAACTGACTCGCGATGTCTCCAGCTTGACAAAAGCCACACAACAAGAATTAAAAACCTTTGCTTCTGCCGCAAATGAAGTAGCAACCGCTGCAAATCGAGTCAGTACATCCACAGATAGAACTATAAATCAATTTGGCGATACAGCGAGTCAGCTAAACGCAACAGCAAGAGAGTTTAGCACTACAGCAAGACAATTTAGGGGTACAGCCGATCAAATTGGTTCCACTGCCAATAACGCAAACAAACTCCTGAATAATATTGATAACTTAGTTACTACAAATCGATCCTCACTTGTTACCGCATTAAACGACATCACAGCAACAAGTTCTCAATTAAGAACAACCCTTAACGGTTTATCCCCAAGCATTAATAGATTTACCAAAGGACAATTGTTAGAAAACCTCGAAACTCTTTCAGCCAATGCAGCAGAAGCATCAACTAATTTGCGAGACGTTACCAAAACACTCAACGATCCAAACAACCTTTTAGTACTGCAACAAACATTAGATTCCGCCAGAGTCACTTTCGAGAACACCCAGAAAATCACATCAGATTTAGATGAATTAACGGGAAATCCACAATTCAGGCAAAACCTTAAAGAACTAATCAATGGTTTAAGTGACTTACTATCCTCCACCGAACAAGTCGAGCAGCAAGTAAAATTTGCGGCAACCCTTGACTCAGTTAAAGCCAACTTAGACAAACCAACACAAACATCAAAACCAATTAGAAAACAACCCTTTAGATTTAAATCCTCATCTCAGACTTTCACAAACAGCGACAAAATCAAACAAACTAAAAACCTACAGCAAAATTCCTCATCCCAAGAAGAACTTTTGAAGCAACTTCGGGAATATCAGAAGACAAGAGAATGAGGAGATGAGGAGATGGGGAGATGGGGAGATGGGG
>JBARZF010000383.1:0-12106 GCA_049649675.1 Rivularia sp. (in: cyanobacteria)
AAAATGCTAGCATTAATAAACTGATTTCTATAGATAATCAAGTAGAATTAGTTAATGTTAACGGGAACATACAGTTTTTTGCCGATCCTGAACCAGAATTAGAACCAGAATTAGAGCCAGAATTAGAGCCAGAATTAGAACCAATTTCGCAACCCAAATCGCAATCAAAAATAAGTAAATTAACAGATATTAACGGGCATTGGGCGGCTGAATTTATACAAAAATTAATTCAGTTAGAGATAGTTAAAGGATTTCCTAATCGAACCTTTAGGGCAGATGCAACAATAACGCGATCGCAATATGCTGCATTAGTAGTAAAAGCCTTTAATCCCCTATCTTTGAGAGAACCAATAGAATTTCAGGATATAAAAAAAAGCTTCTGGGCGTATCAAGCAATTAAACAAGCATACCAGGGGAAATTAATCTCCGTGTATCCAGGTAACAAATTTCTTCCCAATCAAAACATTCCCCGCATAGAAGTTATTGTCTCCCTAACGAACGGATTAGCATTAACAAGTAAAACAGAAATTGACCTGAATATATATCGCGACAGCAATAAAATTCCCAATGATGTTAAAAACGAAGTATCAGCAGCCACTCAAAATCAACTTATTGTCAACTATCCCAACATAGAAAAACTCAACCCAAATCGAGCCGCAACCCGCGCCGAAGTAGCAGCAATGGTTTATCAAGTATTAGTTCTGATAGGACTTGCAAGAGAGATTAATTCACCGTATATTATCAGTTAGCAGTTAGCAGTTAGCAGTTAGCAGTGAGCAGTTAGCAGTTAGCAGTTAGCAGTTAGCAGTTAGATTAAAAAAATCCTCTACCCCCTCTACCCCCTCTAATTGTTTCCCTATGCCCAATCCCCAATGCCCAATCCCCATCTTCTAATTAACTTGTAAAGTAGAAACAACTTGCTCAAATACTTGTTGATAACTCTTATCTCCTTTAGCAAAGCTAATTAGAATTATCTTTTTACCATCACTACTAGGTAATACAATATTTTCAAATTCATATAATCCGTCAGTACGAAAAGACATTGCTTCCTTTCCGGCAACAATGTGTGTATCGTAGCTTTCTGGAATGATATCTCCGAGTTCATCATTATTAGTTACCCATTGAACTAAAGATAAACCTTGAGGATTATTTTCTAAGGAAATACTCATGTTTCCCGGTGAAAATGTATTTTGAAATTTCCCAGATTCAATTGCTTGGTAATCTTTAAGACTCCACAATTCTAAAACCTTTGATGAAGATGGATTAGAAGTGTCTTGGGGTTCTTTAATCACAAAGCCTTTGGGATACTTGAAATTAACACCTAACCTACGACTCTGGTAGACATTTGTATTGCTAGCGGCTGCAATTTTTCTCTCAGGGTTTTGAGCAGCTTTTCTCAAAGCTTCAACAACTGGTTTAGGGGAAGTCGGTTGAGTGCGAGTTTCTACTCTTAGTTGTGGTTGAGGAATATTCTCGCCAGAAGAAGCTTGAGGAGAAAGCTTTTCGGTTAGAGCTTTGGGAATAGATCCATCACGTTGGGAAGAAGATTGAGTTGTAGGAGCTTGGGTTTGTTGAGGTACTTCCGCAACCTTGGGAGGAGCAGATGGAATTACTTGCGGTGCAGCAGAAGGAAAAGGTGTTGGTACTACCGTAATTTCTCCTGGTGTTTTTTGTGGTGTAGCAGTAATATTTTTATCGTTCTTGCGATTAGCAGATTGTACCGTTAAATCTTGGGAATCTTTATTAGAGGAACTTTTTTCAGCTTGCTGACAAGCGACTGTCATACTTAAGCTCAAGCAAAGCATAACTCCACCGAACAGCTGTTTAACTTGATTTCGAGTTAAACTTACACCCCGAATAGACATAATTTTCACTCCTTCAACACCGTATAATCTTATTGTGCTTTACAACACTCACATAATGCATCAGGATAACCGAATAAATTGAGAATTATCAATTGGGAGATGGGGAGACGTACAAAATTGTGCGATTATAAATAATTAGTATTGTTTAATCGTTCTGTCAGTAGAGAACTAAATAAGCATGACTTAACTTATATTATCATTGTATTCTCTAATTGAAAGAATGAGAAGATTAACAAGCTTAGAATTGTGTGCGGGTGCTGGTGGACAAGCTTTAGGTCTAGAGCAAGCTGGTTTTTCTCATGTAGCACTGGTTGAAAATGACCCTTATCCTTGTAATACTTTAAAACTAAATAGACCTAATTGGAATGTAAGTAAGGCTGATTTACGAGCATTTGATGCTACAGAATTTAAAGGTGTTGATATTGTTTCAGGAGGAGTGCCTTGTCAACCTTTTAGTTTGGGAGGAAAGCAACTTGGCTCATTAGATGAAAGAGATTTATTTCCAGAAGTCCTTAGAATTATTTATGAATGTTTACCTCAGTTTGTTCTTTTAGAAAACGTTAGAGGACTTAGCAGCACTAAATTTAATAACTATCGTAACTGGATACTCTCGGAGCTAAATTCTTTAGGATATTACTGTGAATGGAAAGTAATTAATTCAGCCGAATATGGTGTTTGTCAAGCCCGCTTAAGATTCATTCTTGTAGGAAGAAAAGATGGAGAAATTCCTTTTCCTTGGCCTGACTTAATTGTCAAAACAAATACTGTCGGAGAAGTTTTAATGGATTTAATGGGTGTAAAAGGATGGTTCGGATTAAGTGATTGGGTTAAAAAAGCTAATCAAATTGCTCCTTGTTTGGTTGGAGGCAGTAAAAAACATGGAGGAGCCGATTTAGGTCCGCAAAGAGCGAAAAAAGAATGGCTTGAACTTGGCATTGACGGAAAAGGTATTGCAAATGAAGCACCTGAAAGAGACTTTTTAGGAATACCTCGATTAACCAACAGAATGGCTGCGAGACTTCAAGGTTTTCCCGATGATTGGTATTTTTCTGGAGGAAAGACAGCTGTTTATCGCCAGATTGGCAATGCTTTTCCTCCACCAGTTGCTAAAGCACTTGGGATTGCATTCTACAAATGGCTATATATAGAAAAGCATTCAAGCGGAAAAAGTAAACAGTTAGAACTGCCTTTGGTATGAAGGTTAATTTTGTTCCTTTATAAATTTCTCCACAGCTTCAATTATTAATTCCTGAGAATGTACACCTTTCTCTTGTGCTATTTCACGTAAAGAATTTAATAGTTGATAGGGCAAGTGTACTGGAGTAATTCGACCATAATGTTCAGGAAATGCCCAAGCGCATTGATAGCAATTTTCTTGACAGTCTTGACAAGACCTTCTCTTAGAAACGTTACAGTCAATACATAATGGTTGCCAATTATCTAAGTTTGAACTTCCACCGCGCATCAAAGGAATTTTACGATCTGCTTCCAATCCTTTTTCTCCTGCCGAAAAAGAACGACCACAAGCAGCACATTGATATTTAAATTCTTCAAAAAGTTTTTTCTTTTGGGCAGCAGTTAAATAGGTTCTATTAAAAGCTCGCCCTAATTCATCAGTTAAAAGTCGGTATGCCGATCGACCATTAAATGTCCCAGTCTCAATTGTGCATCCAACTTCGTTTTTTTATTCTCGTATTCGTCTATCAAAATATTTCTGTCCAGTTAATTGAAGTAATTTATTTGACAACACCCATTCTCTAGGAAACTGATTCCCTTCTTCCCAAAGAGTCCGTAAAATAGTTATTTTTACTTGACTAAGTTTTTTTCGCTTTCCTGATAACGTAGATATGCGTTGCTCAACTTGGGAAAGATACAATTCAAATTCTGAATTCTGATTATTTTCCTGAACCACATTTAACCTCGCACCAAGGCTTCTTCAAATTTTTGTACGAATTCTGTAAGAGTGATTCCAATTCCCAAACAAAAATGTCGCAATTCAACAACGTCTATACGCCTTTCTCCTCGTTCGCATTTACTAATGAATGATTGAGTTTCGCCTACTGCTTTTGCAAGGCTTTCTTGAGTACAAGCACGTTCAGTTCGGATATTTCTCAGCAGTTTGAGAAAGATTTGATACTCGCTTGAAACTATACTTTTATCCACAGGCGTTTTTACGAGCAACACATAAGAACAGCCTATAGTCGATTTTAGGATAGTCCAAAATCGACTATTTATTGCATTTTAGTTATTTACGCCCTATTCCCAATGCCCTATTACCAATTACCAATTACCAAATACCAATTACCAATGCCCTATTCCCTATTCCCTATTCCCTATTACCAATTACCAATTACCCACTCCCTACTACTCCCACAACAAAGCTTGAGTTTCTTCTGCTTCGGAAACCATACCCAAATTATCAAAACCTGCTTTAGCTTTATTTGCCCAATCTACAGCCAAATTCAAGTTTCCTTGATGAAGTTCTAATCTCGCTAAGGAACGCATCATATAAGCCTTACTACAATTATCGCGATTGTCTTGGGCTGTTTGTATGCCTTCGATCAAAAATTGTTGCGCTTGTTTTAACTTTCCTTGTTTAATTGATATGTCTGCTAAAAAGTCTTTAGCAAGAAATATCATTCTTTGCCAGCCAATATTCCGAGATTGCTGGACAATTTCTTGAAATAGTAGTTGACTTCTTTGATAATCGCCATTTTTATAGCAAATTTCTCCTTTGTAGTAGAGAATTTGCAGGTAAATATGAATTGAAACGGATTCTTCAATAAACGAATCATCTAAGATAGTTTGAACTTGGTTAATCCAAAATTTTGCAAATCCGAATTGTTTGAATTGAATGTACCAAACCACAATCCGAATTGCTAAATTTGCTTGCTCTTTAGCCGTTAAATGCTGGCTCAGTTTCCAAGCTTGGGAAAGTAATTTATCTGCTTTTTTTAAATGTTGCGGTTGTCCGATTAAAATTAGTTTCCAAGCATAATCGCTCATCATTCTGGCAATATTTGATAAGTCTTGCCGTTTTTGGGCTGCTTCAATCAACCATTCCAACCAATGTAGGGGAGTATCCCAATAACTAAGGCGGTTTTGACCATATCCTTGGGAATAAGTATAACAGTTGATATATTGCCACAAACTGCACGCCTGGGTATATTTATCTTCAGCAATACACCATTCCATTACTTCACAAAGGTTATCCCATTCTGCTTCTAATTCTTGATAATCGTTCCATTCTTTCTCATATTTACCACCGTATTTCTGAGAAATATCAAGATAATAACTAACCCAACGCTGACGTGCAACTGATTCAAATTCTGGGTTTGCAAATAATTCACACAAGGCATATTCGCGAGTCAAAGGTAACATCATATAGCGCCCTTGCTTACAACTAATTAAGGATAATCGCTGCAATTTAGCAAAAGCATCTACTGCTGTATTCTTATCTTTTACTCCTGCAACACTACAAATTGATTCAAATAGCGCTGGCTTGGAAAAAAGTGCTAAAGCCATCAAAATAAAGTGAGATGAATCCCCTTTCAACGGTTGCATTGAATTATCAAAGTAAAATCGCGAGAAATCTCCTTGATGGCTCGTAATTATTGGAGAAACATCGGCAAACCGATATCCAAATGCTAACTGACTCACAGCATAAACGATTGAGAAAGGAATTCCCCCGGTATTTTGATAAAGCTGTCGGGATTTATCCAAAGCTAATTCTAAATTTTTTTCTGCCGCTTGATTTTGAATTAATTTTAATCCTTCAGCTTGCGTTAAGGGATTTAAACGAATTCGGGTAAAGGAAGTAGTTTCTCGACTGGTAATGACAACTTTTACTGTTGCAGGTAATTCGTATAAAAAACCCAGTACTTCTTTTTCTTCTTCTAAAGCATCTAAATTATCTATTATTAGTAAAGTCGGCATATTTGCCAGACGTTTATAAACTTGTTCGTAAGTCTCTCTAAAGTTAGTAGTTGCCGTATCCGGACATTTTATAGTGCGTGCTATAGCCCGTAAAATATCTTGTAAAGTTCTTTCTCGGAATAATCTCGGTAAAATACCTTTACTTGTGAAGTGTTGCGGTTTAGCTGAGGTAAATACTATAGCCTCAAAAGGATAATCCGAATATTTATCTTCTAACAAATAGCGATAAGCAACTTCTAAAACTAAAGTCCTTTTTCCTACACCTCCCAAACCTTCAATACTTATACGAGAAGTGGGATTTTCAAAAGAAAGTAATTGCTGCAAACTTTCAATTTCTGCGTTTCTACCAACAAATACACTGCAATCGCGGGCTGGTAAATTATGGTAAATTGATTTAAATTTATTATAGGTCGCTAAATTTTGATTTTTAATGAACTCTTGATAGTTATATAGGGCAATTATTTTTTTATCAACAGATATTTGTTCGGCATAATACACGGGTATTGTATCCAACTGACTTTCATCTTCGCTTACGCGATGACAGTTATCAATATCAATCAAATCGTGCGAAATTTGCTCTACAATTATCCATCCCAGAATATTTCTAATTTTATCTACATCTGGATTCAAATATTCGGTTGCGTTGTCAGACTTCGTATCTTGTTGAGTATATTTGCGACTTTGTAAAGCAGCTTTCAATAATAGCAGTGCAATCTTAGATAAAGCCATACCTGATGTTTTTTATACTGCCGTGTACGTAATGACGGTGCATTATGCACCGCAATAATATCACTTCTCAACTCGAAGGATACCTAAATATTCAAAATTGATGGAACACTTTTAAAAGTGGATTTTAGCTAAAAAGCTGAAAATAGTATTCTACTTGTCTTCGCTATGATTACCCTGCTCAATCCAATTTTTTATTCAGTCAAAAAATAGATATATTGTACGTCAAAGAAAAAAACTGCGACTGCCAATACATATAGATACCATTGCAAATGTATCGCTAGCATCAAAAATTTTTGAAATCCCAGATTACAGACGTGGCACTTCAGCAATTGGAATCAGTAATATGAGATTTCGACTTGTATTAAAAGATAGAAGCAGATCGGGATTTTAAATCGGGGTTTTGAATCGGGGCTTTAGTTCGAGGTTTTAATACATTTATTTTTCGTCGCACAATTACAGTTTACGAGCATCTACCTACTTTGTTGATGGAATTGCTTCCCTAATATCTTATTAAATTGGAATAATTGCAATTATGTTATCAACTTTCATAGGTTTATCTCAAGATATCGAATTATTTAAAAACAAACTTAAGCAGTTAGATTTAAAGTCTATTGCTTATCAATTAATGTACTCTTCGGATAAAAAATGGACATTTGAACAGACGAATCAAGCAATCGATCGTTATTCTATGTTTCTGTGCTTGATTTATCTCTATCCCAACCGTAAATTAGTTCCAACTCAGGAAATAGATGAAGTTTGGCACCATCATATTCTTGATACGATGAAATATGCTGAAGACTGTGAAATATTGTTTGGTAGATTTATTCATCATTTTCCCTATTTTGGTAAGCGTGGAAAAACGGATAGAGACAATTTATATAAGGCTTTTGCAGAAACAGAAACATTGTTCCAAGAACACTTTGGTATAGATTTAACCACGGCTGAAGAATCTTTGCAAATGGCTGACTGTCAGCCAGTTGTCTATGTTGAAAAAATGGCTCGTCCAGTTGTAGATATGAAAATAAATTATTTCGGATGTGCTGCGAGCATTCAAAATTAATCGGATTTACGCGAAGCCCCACAATTCCGAAGCGGGTTGGGGGGCTAGTGACTGAGTAGAACATTATTCCCGAAATGTGAGAAGGTGAATAATAGGGCTTCTGGTCAAAAATTAGGAATCAGGAGTAAGGGGTCAAGAGTTAAGAGTTAGGAGTTAGGAGTTAGGAGTGATAAGTTAGAAATTTCTACCCCCTCTCCCCCCTCTACCCCCTCTCCCCATCCCTCGTCCTCTATTCTCCCACTCCAAAGATAAGATGAAAAAATTAGTAAAAGGTCTGCGTGAATTTAAAGCTAATTATTACAGTACCCATAGAGAATTATTTGAACAACTTTCTCACGGACAAAAACCAAGAGTATTATTTATTACTTGTTCTGACTCTCGCGTAGACCCTAATTTAATTACTCAAGCTGGGGTTGGCGAAATATTTGTAATTCGCAATGCCGGTAATATTATTCCTCCTTATGGAGCCACAAATGGCGGCGAAGGAGCAACTATCGAGTATGCGTTACAGGCTTTATGTATTAACCAAATTATTATTTGCGGTCATTCTCATTGCGGGGCAATGAAAGGACTGATGAAGTTAAATAAGTTACAGTCAGATATGCCTTTGGTATTTGATTGGCTTAAGTATGCTGAATCTACCCGACGTTTGGTTTATGACCATTACAGCGAATATGAAGAGGAAGATTTACTGGAAATTATGGTTGCTGAGAATGTTTTGACGCAAATCGATAATTTACGCACTTACCCATTTATTCACTCCAAACTTTATCAAAAGCAAATAAGTATTTACGCTTGGATTTATCAAATTGAAACTGGAGAAATTTTAGCATACGACCCAGAAACTCATGCTTATACTACACCCCAAAGCCAAATAAATGAATTCGAGACTGAAGAAGTAGCCGAACCAGTAATAGATACAACAAATTACGAGGATCTTGGTTTCCCCATGACACGTTTATCAAGGGAACAAATGAATCGAATTTATAAAGGCTCTAGGAATTAGTTGTCGCCTTGGCGCATTGCTAGTAATTAGTTGTAGGGTGGGTTAGGGCGCGAAAGTAGATAGTTTTAACTCATAAAGCCACTCCCGTAACCCACCATTCAATAGTTTTGATGACGATTGAAGCAAAGCCAAGACTCCAAGCGCATTCGATTTTTGATCGTATCCTGCATAGTAATCGCCTTCAAGAAATAATTGATAACTGCCTTCTTAAGTTTTGATATATTGTTTGATTTTAAAATAAATTAAACTAATCTTATGATGTAAATTAAGACAATAAATTAAACATTTATACTTAAGTAAATATTCGGAGGGAATATGATGCAGAATAGCATCCGTGGACCGCTGTTAATTATTGGCGGTGCGGAAGATAAACAAGGGGAATGCGAGATTCTGCAAGAATTTGTTCGCTACGCAGGTGGAATAAAAGCAAGAATCGTTATATTGACTGCTGCAACAGAATCACCAATAGAAGTAGGACAAAAATATACTAGCTTATTCGAGCAATTCGGTGCAGAAGATGTTTGTACATTTGATACGAGATGCAAAGAAGATGCTAATTCATCTATTGCATTACAGAATATTGGAAAAGCGACTGGGATATTTTTTACAGGAGGAGATCAAGAAAAAATCGTCGATACTATCAAAGATACCGATTTAGATGCAGCCATTCACCGCCGGTTTGCTGACGGAATGATAATAGCGGGTACGAGTGCTGGTGCTGCGATAATGCCAGATATGATGATTTTTGATGGTGATTCCCAAACAAATCCTCGCATGGAGATTGTAAAAATGTCTCCTGGAATGGGTTTTTTCCCAGGAGTAATTATAGATCAGCATTTTCTCCAACGCGGTCGTATGGGACGTTTAATTTCAGCTTTAGCGCAGCAAAAAGAGGCGGTTTTAGGATTTGGAATTGATGAAAATACCGCAATATTAGTTATTGGTAACAAAATTCAAGTCATTGGAGAAAACGCCGTTACTATAATTGACGAGTCAGATGTCACTCACAGCAATATTGACAATATTATGAAACATGAAGGCTTGGCAATCTGTAATGCGAAGCTGCATATTTTGCCGAAAGGATACGAATTTGATTTGGAAACTCGTAAGCCGGTTGCGAATCAGTTACCAGTGAGCAGTGAGCAGTGAGCAGTGAGCAGTTAGCAGTGAGCAGTGAGCAGTGAGCAGTTAACAGTTAGTAAGTCCCCCTCTCCCCATCTCCCCATCTCCCCATCTCCTCATCTCCTCATCTCCTCATCTCCTCATCTCCTCATCTCCCCACCTCAATTCACCCACAGCTTTTAGGCCTGTGATAATATGAGAAACTGCTGCGGTTATTTGAGAAAAAAAGTCGGGTTATGAGTCTAACACAAGAAAAAAAGCAAGAGTTAATCACTCAATATCAAGTCCACGAAACCGATACTGGTTCTTCTGAAGTGCAAGTTGCGATGCTCACCGAACGGATTAACCGTTTGAGCAAACATTTGCAAGTTAATAAGAAAGATCATTCCTCCCGTCGCGGATTATTAAAGATGATTGGTCAACGTAAGCGTCTTTTGTCTTATATTCAAAGTGGGGACCGCGAACGTTATAAAACTTTAATTCGCAGTCTCGGTATACGTGGATAAAAAGAAGAGCCGCTGATTATGTCTGCCGAATCCGAACGCAACCGCTTACCTTTTGAACCGAATAAAAAACGCCAAAAGCCAGCAAAAGCCAACGCTCAAACGCCAATTGTTAAGGAATATGTTGAAAAGGGAGATTCCAAAAAACCTCCTTTTACCAAGCAAGAGATGGCTATTCCCCAGGCTGTTAGCCAGAGAATGGTTAGACGTGTAGCTTGGTTGTCTGGAATACCGACCGTATTGGGTATTTTGACTTTGATTGTTAGCTATTTGCTAATAATTTACGCCGACATCAAGCTTCCTCCTCTATTGGTACTGCTCGTCAATATGGGGCTATTTGGTTTAGGAGTCTTGGGAATTACTTATGGGGTTCTTTCGGCTTCTTGGGAGGAACAAAGAGCGGGAACTTTGCTGGGTTGGAGCGAATTTACTACCAACTTCGGACGAATGGTAACAGGTTGGCGCGAGACTCGGCAAAAAAAAGTTTAAAGAAAGTGGGGCGATCGCCTAGCTAATAAAAAATGATTTTACATGAAGGATGAAGGATGAAGCATATTCGTTCTTCATTCTTTGTTTATTTGGTGTTTCGATTTTAGATTTGATCTGGTTCCCAGGTTCAACCTGGGAACTAAGCTTTGGAGGCTCTGCCTCTAGTTATTGATAAAGGTGCAAAATATCAGATTTGTCTAACAATTATTTAATTTTTATCTGCGAATTTTAACTTTTCTCTATCAAGCCAGAATTAGTCATTAAGGTTACATTTTAAATAGCAATTAAAGTAAATATTGGTGAGCTTCTGCATGATTATAGTAATGAAAGTCGGTTCCCCCGAAGCGGAAATTAAGCGTATTAGTGAAGAAATGAGTAATCGGGGACTGACACCTGAGAAAATAGTTGGTCAAAATAAGGTAGTAATTGGTTTAGTTGGAGAAACAGCAAGTTTAGATCCGCTGCAAATTCAAGATGAGAGTCCTTGGATTGAGCAAGTGTTGCGGGTAGAAAAGCCTTACAAACGTGCTAGTCGTCAGTTTCGCCACGGGGAAGCTTCAGGGATTATAGTTAATACTCCCGACGGTGAAGTTACATTTGGCGAAAATTATCCTTTGGTAGTAATAGCCGGTCCTTGTTCGGTAGAAAATGAAGAAATGATTATAGAAACAGCACAGCGCGTTAAAGCTGCTGGAGCTAAGTTTCTGCGTGGTGGTGCTTACAAACCTCGTACATCACCTTATGCTTTCCAGGGACATGGTGAAAGCGCTTTGGACTTGTTAGCGAAAGCAAGAGAAGTCAGCGGATTGGGAATTATTACTGAAGTAATGGATGCTGCTGACTTAGACAAAATTGTAGAAGTTGCAGATGTGGTTCAAGTGGGTGCGAGAAATATGCAGAATTTCTCATTGCTCAAAAAAGTAGGAGCGCAACCAAAGCCGGTTTTACTGAAGCGGGGAATGTCTGCAACTATTGAAGAATGGTTAATGGCTGCTGAATATGTTCTTGCTTCGGGAAATCCTAACGTAATTTTATGCGAACGTGGTATTCGTTCCTTCGACCGCCAGTATACTCGCAATACCTTAGATTTATCAGCAATACCAGTGTTGCGAAAGCTGACTCATTTACCAATTACGATCGATCCTTCACACGGTACGGGTTTATCAGAACTTGTTCCTTCAATGGCAATGGCAGCGATCGCAGCAGGATGCGATTCCTTAATGATAGAAGTTCATCCCAACCCTGCCAAAGCCTTATCAGATGGACCTCAATCTTTGTCACCAGAACGTTTTGACAGTTTGATGCAAGAATTATCAGTCATTGGTAAAGCCGTCGGACGTTGGGAGCAGGCTGTGGCAGTTGCTTGATGGGGGAGAGGGGAGATGGGGAGATGGGG
>JBARZF010000384.1:0-4039 GCA_049649675.1 Rivularia sp. (in: cyanobacteria)
CGTACCGCTACCGCTCACCTGTACCGACTCAGCAGCATTAACCCGTAAAACCCCAGCCGCTCCTCTTTCCTGACTAACAGCATTTTCTTCCACCAAAGAACCAGTTCTCACCAATCCCCCATTGCGGATAACCAACTCATTGACATTTAAAGTTAATTCACCCGCTTTACCCGTACCAAAAGTATCTGCTGAAATTTTTCCACCTTCTTCAACGATTAACTTTCCGGTGTTGATTAGTAAATTTCCAGAATCCCCGGTGGTAGGAACTAATTCTCCTGAGTTATTTGTATAAGAAGGTTCCGCAGAAACAAAAATCCCACTTTGTCCGCTAATTAAAGTTGCATTAGGTGCAGTTCCACTTATAAGGATAGAATCGGTAGCATTTATATTTAATTCTCCACCTTTAGAGGCGCTTCTTGTATTGCTTGTAATTACTGCACCGTTGCGAAGGGTGAGTTTTGCTGTTTCAACATTTAAGTTTCCAGCGTTACCTTTACTCCCTCGTTCAACTGAAGTAAACAAACCGCTAGGGAAAATCTCGTTGTTTACTAAAACAAAAGCATCTAAGTCAATTAATTCGGAAGCTTTGACAGTTAAATTTCCCGCACTACCTTCACCAAAAGTCAATGCTTTAATTTGTGCCCCATCCTTGATAGTTAATCGTGGTGTCTCGATTGTCAGATTTCCCCCATCACCTGTGTTTCTGACTTCGGCAAACAAAGCGCTAGCAAACTGAGCATCCGTTGACGTTCCTAAAACTTCTACAGATTCCGATGCTTTAACAATTAAACTTCCACCCTTTCCTTGTCCAAAACTAGATACCGAAACACCCCCTCCGTTTTCAACAATCAATCGTTTTGTTTCAATGGAGATAGTTCCACCATTACCCGTACCTTCAACATCACCCAAAAAACCACTAGGAAACTGGAATCCGTCAATTGTCCCTGTACCATCCAACTTGACTAATTCTGAGGCTTTTACAGTTAAATCTCCAACTTTTCCTTCACCAACAGAATTTAAAAATACCTGACTACCTTCTGTAAGGGTTATTTGTCTTCCCTGAATTTGAACGTCTCCCGCTTCATCACCGAAAGTATTAATGAATGCAGCTTGGGATAAACTTATATCTCTAAAGTTCTCAATTCCTGCATAACCAAGAAAAATTCCTTCATCCGTTGAATTCAAACTAACTGTATTATCCCCTGCAACGCTTCCCAACTCAATTCTTCCAGCTTCTGCTCTCAGAAAACCACCTTCTATATTTACATCACCACCTACTAAAGCCAAGGTTTTTCCCGGTTTTACTCCTAATCCTATAAGTTCCCCAGTATCTTGATTAATTAGTAGCGAGCGATTTGTTATCTTTTCTGGTACACCTTCAAACTGCAAACCAACAGGTGCGGGAACATCAACTGTTAATAAGGGTGCTGGTACTTGAGGATTGCTGGCACTAAACTGATTTTTATCAGAAAAATTTATACTACTTGCAGTACTAGCCACAAAAGAACCTTTGACATCTAGAGTCGCATTTTGCCCAAAGAAAATCCCATTGGGGTTAATAAAAAATAAATTCGCATCACCTAAAACGCCTAATTTACCTAATAATGTAGAAGGATTATTTCCCGTAACTCGGCTGAAGATATTTTCGATTTCTGCGGGATTCGCGAAATTAGCTTCTCTTCCTTCACCAATATTGAATTCTTGGAAACTGTGAAAAAGATTACTTCCTCTGGGAGCTCCTCCTTCAATCAAATCAACTTGTCCGCTTACTGGTGAAACTATCGATTTTTCACCACCAAGCCTATCATCGGCAGTAATTTGAGCTAAAGCTTTATTACCCGAAAATAGTATTGCATTGCTCAGAGCTAAGAAGATAAATATATTAAACTTGAAAACTCTGTATTGCCAGGGGATAGTCATTTTTTATGAAATTTTATGAATAATGGGTTGAGTGTGGAAGTCAATTCGGAACCTCTCTCCAAACCTCTCTCCTACGAGGAGAGAGGCTTTGATTGTCTATTCCCCTTCCCTGGTAGGGAAGGGGTTAGGGGTTAGGTTTGCGACAACTTGAACTAAAACAAAACTCTTCAATAAGACAGAATATTATCCAAATTTAATCGAATTACCAATCACTACGTCTTTTCACTGAAGCAGATACATCTCCTAACACAATATTTAAACTCAAATCTAGTTATTTAACAAAACATCTTAAATTAAATTGATATTTATCAAGCTTACGTAAAAAAAACATAAACTCCGTTTAAAAAACACGTAAATCTCAGTAAAAATACTTTGATACATAATCAGTGCATGATAGTATCAGTCCGTAAAGACAAAGCACTTCGTAAATATATTAATTTCGTTCAGAAGAAGCTATATTGCATCCTCTGCGATACTTGATTTGCTAGGGAAGATTTTTGTCGTGTTTTACAAAGCAGCATATTGCTGTAAAAAATTTGCTCTAAACATTTAGGAGAAACAAATAGTGAGAATTAGTTTACAAAAGTTCACTCTCTCAACATTAACCTTTTCATTGGCTACAGCTTTAGCTGTAGGAGGTTTTAGTGAGTCTGCGAATGCACAAAGAAGGGGCGGAGGTAGTGGTTATGGTACGTCACCAAATTTACCAGCTTTAAATTTTGATGTTTTTCTTGAAAACGAAGATGGTACAGACATAGAAGACCAATTTGAAAATGATGATAATCTTGGTGTGTTTAACAATGCTATTGAGATTATTAATAATTCGGATAATTTCACTCAGGTTCGCAAGGCAGAGTTAGATACAGATTTAGGTGCAGATGTTAAAGGGAATATTTTTGTCGATCAGTTTGATGATTTCCCTGAACCTAATAAAGAGGAAAAAACTCCAGCTAGTTTTAGTGCAGAATTAAATGGTAACGAAATTACATATCAGATTTTTTTAGGAGATTATAAAAATCCAAATCAATTCCTGAAGTTTGCTCCTGTTGATGTATCTTCTCGGTCAGAAAGTGATATTAATAATCTAGTTAACAATCTAGGGTTTATATTGGATGACGGCAAGGAAGGTAAATACGATGTAATTAGTCCAAATAATTTGGTGAATAAATCACAAGTTGGAGTGCTTGGACAAGCTATTGACTTATCATTAAACTTTCAGGGAGAAGATGATCCAGAGAACTTTAAAGATTTTTTAGAGATTAAAAAATTTGATTCTCCACCATCCACTTCAATCCCCGAACCAACCACCACACTAGCAAGTGTATTTGCATTAGGTTTCGCTGGAAAATTATTACGCAAATCCAAGAAAGAGAACGCTTAAATTAACTGAATATAAAATAACAGCACGGAAGCAAGATAACTCAATACATAAGTCTCATCTGCCTCCGTCCTGACTATTTAAATATATCCAATTAATTCAAAATATTAGATTTTAAAACTTTAGAATATCGTCGTTGTCGCTTGAATTTAATATCTTCAAAACCTCATTTTTTTTCCCTCTCCTTAATAAGGAGAGGGATGTCCGCAAGGACAGGGTGAGGTCAAATTTTGATTAAGATATAGCGCTTTTCAATTAAGTAGAATACGCTCAAAACCTCACCCCGCCCTTTGGGCACCCCTCTCCTTGTTAAGGGAGAGGGGAAGGATAAATATCATTCATCATCTTTGACTTTTCTTAAAGGCTTGACTTTCCCATAGACAGTTCTCCCAGCGCAACTTCCCACTTTTTGCGAACCCTTAAATTTACATTTTTCAAAATCTTCGTTAGTCATATTTTCTATAACTTGACCATTTAGATTTAAACAAACAAAACGGGGCGCACTTCTCCAGCTAATATCACGCTGACGCTCTTTAAAATTTTTAGTTACTTCAATTGAGAAGGTACCTTTTTTGATAACTTTCATACCCGGTTTATCATATTTACCGTCGTAAATCATGTACGAAAATTGATTATCACCAGATTTAACAACAAACTTACTTCCTCTGTGTTTGGTTCCAAAATCAAAACCTATTTTCTGTGATTTACCATTTTTTTCGTATTTACGGTCTGTATAAGGAA
>JBARZF010000385.1:0-1805 GCA_049649675.1 Rivularia sp. (in: cyanobacteria)
TTAATTCAAGCACAGAATGCATCTCCACAAGATGTAGAAAACATACTCAACCAGCTAGATGCGGTAAAAGATATTGAAATCCCCTCATTCTTTTATTCACCGGGTTTCAGCATTTATGTTCCTACAGGTTTCGGTGGCGATCGCAATACTGGTTTTGTCAGCGCTAGCTATCAAGAAAGAGGTCGTTTTTCTAACGATGATGATTTAGGGTTGGGTATTGGTGTTGGTTTGGGGGATTCGCGTAAATCCGTAGGTGTCGAACTTTCTTACACCTTAGCTAGTTTTGGACGCAACCGCGACTTTGGTAGCGGTGGTTTTAACGTTAAAGTACATCGTCAGTTACCGGGTGATGTGGGTGTAGCGGTTGGTTGGAATGGTTTTCTCAATGTTGGAGACGAAAACAACTTTGAACAATCCCTCTACGGAGTTGCTACTAAAATTATCCGTACCCAAGAAAAACTCGACTCACCTTTTAGCCGAGTTGCAGTCACTCTTGGTGTTGGTGGGGGACAATTTCGGACTGAAGAAGCAGTTTTTGATGGTGACGATGAAATAAGCGTATTTGGTAGCGTTGCAGTTCGAGCAGTTAAATCAGCCAGCATCATAGCCGAATGGACTGGACAAGATTTGGGTGTAGGAGTCAGCGTTGCACCATTCCCCAACATTCCTTTAGTTATTACCCCAGCTTTACGAGATATAACTGGTGCTGGTGATGGTACCCGGTTTGTGATTGGTACTGGTTTTTCGTTTAAATTTTGAGGAAAATAGGCAATGGGGAATGAGGAATATTCAAATTAACTGTTCCCTGTTCCCTATTCCCTTTTCATTAACAACGTTTAAAAGGATTACAATTTCATGAAAAAGAACATACTGCTTAATTTAATTGCAGGTGCAACTGTAGCTGTGAGTGGATTAATTTCTATTCCGGCTTATGCTCAAAATAATCAATCAGATGTGACGGGAAATAATGTTTTTAATAATCCCGTTCCAGTTAATAACCAATCAGATGTGACGGGAAATAATGTTTTTAATAATCCCGTTCCTGCAAATAATCAATCAGATGTAACGGGGAATAATGTTTTTAATAATCCTGTTCCTAGTTTTACAAGAAATGGAATTAGTCGAGAAACTGTAGCACAAGCAGAAGAACTTTCCCAACAGTTGAGAGATGCTTATCGTATCTGTAATGCTGGTGAAGGTTGTGTGGAGTTTAATAATTTGCTGCAACAATCTAATACATTTTTAAGCAATCTTAATCAACAAGTCGAAGCGGTTGGAAATAGTCAAAGCAATCGGGCTTGGTAAACTCCGTAGGAGGTTGCAAATTCTAAGTATCTGGTGAATATAATTCACTGCTACACAGGCAAAGTCCGGCGACCTGGACTATTTAACTGGTTAACTGGTTCCCAGTCTCTGGCTGGGAAACCATTTCATAAGGCTCTGCCTTCAAATAAAATGAAGGCAGAGCCTTCAGTAATTGCATTACAAGGCAGAGCCTTGTAACGAGATATTAGGCTTGTATCGATTATAGGCAATTATTACGGATTCAAAAACTTTAACCCCAAACGAATCGGTCTAACTAAATAATATAAAATATATAAGAATCCAGGAAGCGAAACATATTCTATATCATTTGAATTTGGTTTGAATATATAGTTAAATAAATGCCCAATTAAATATCTATTATGCTCTCCCAAAAACTTAGAACGCTCCAGCAACATTAAAGCCCTCAATAGAAATCCATATAATCCCTGCATAAATCCTTGCTCAAAGATTCCAAATACATTTCTTTGCTTATTGCTATG
>JBARZF010000386.1:0-5881 GCA_049649675.1 Rivularia sp. (in: cyanobacteria)
TTACTCCAGAACGTTCCATAGCTACAGACAAATCTTTAATGCCTCCCGGTGCATTAGCGTTAGTTAACACTCGTTTTCCTTACGTGGGATACGGTGGAAGATTAAACTATCGCAAAGTCAGTAGATTTGTACTAGACCAAGATACAGGTAGCGCCATCAAGACACCCGGAAGAGTTGATTACTTCATGGGTACTGGTAAAGTGGCAGGCGATCGCGCTGGAGTTACAGGTGGTAACGGAACGTTGTATTATTTGCTGCTGAAGAGATAAGAATGGGCATGGGGCATGGGGCATAGATTGCTTTTATCCGAAGCCTTAGAATATTAAACCCTATCTTCAAAACAAGGAGTAAGGAGTTGTTGTTAATTCACAACTCTTTGCTCCTTATTTTTTTACAGAAATTGTGCAATACTTTTCGATGGTCGGTTTTTTCAATCTTCTAAAATATCTGGTTAGTTACTTATAAAACTGTATATAGAAAAACTGCTGACTATTCTTCTTGCTTTAGCCGGTGCTTCTTTCTGTTCCCCATTCCCTTACAGAACAAAATATCTGCTAAAAACGACAAATAAAAAAGCCTAATCTTATAATTATCACTTAAACTGCAAATATGAAATTCAGCCTCATAGTCAAAAAACTGGGTGAAGCAGCTATTAATTCTAGTCTCGCTAACTTGCCAAACCTCGATCCAGAAATTAAAGAATTAGCGGCGATTGACGAAGCAGCAGCTGGCACTATCAGCTATATAGAAGGTGCTAAATTTGCTAGTGCGGTAGATACAACAACTGCCAATGCTTTGATTTTACCTGCCGACGAATCATTACAGTTAAAAGCACAAGAAAAAGGAATTGCTTGGATAGCAGCGAAAGAGCCGCGACTATTATTCGCTAAAACAATCAATATATTTTATCAACCTTGGCAGCCTGCTCGCCTAATTCACCCCAGCGCCGTAATTCATGAAAGTGCAAAAATTGGTACAGATGTTTACATTGGTGCCCATGTTGTAATTCAACAAAACGTAGAAATTGGTAATAACGTCTGCATCCACCCCAACGTCGTAATTTATCCAGATGTAAAAATTGGCGATCGCACTGTTTTACACGCTAACTGTACCATTCAAGAACGTTCTCGCATTGGTGCCGATTGCGTTATTAATAGCGGTACGGTTATCGGTGCTGAAGGCTTCGGTTTTGTTCCCACAAAAGAAGGCTGGTTCAAAATGGAGCAATCGGGCTATACAGTTTTAGAAGATAAAGTAGAAATTGGCTCTAACAGTGCGGTAGATCGTCCTGCGGTGGGAGAAACTCGTATCGGTAGCAATACAGTTATTGATAATTTAGTGCAAATAGGACACGGTACAAAAGTCGGTTTTGGTTGTGCGATCGCCGGACAAACTGCAACAGCCGGGGGAGTACAAATAGGCAATCGCGTTATCATTGCCGGACAATCCGGAATTGCCAATCAAGTCAAAATCGGCGATGGTGCGATTGTATCCGCAAAAGCCGGGGTTCATAGTAACGTTGCACCAGGGGAAATTGTATCGGGAAACCCAGCCATACCTTACAAAATATATTTAAAATCCAATGCGATTATTCAAAAATTACCAGAAATTTATCAGTATATCAAAAGATTGCAGCGAAAACTGAAGGAATAGAATAGTTCGATTTTGGATTTTGGATTTTGGATTTTGGATTATTGTAGTAAACACATTGATTTGATTTGTCCCTAAAAATGTAGAGACGTGATACATCACGTCTCCCAGCAAAAATATAATGCACGCAACTGATGAATTGCGGTAGATATAGCGAAACAGTCACTGATTTTCAGCTTACAAATTTTATCAACTAAGATTTTTTAGATACATTAACTTAGTCTCGATCGGCAAGCTTTTATATAGACATAAGAATTAACAAGTTATGACCGCTGTTGAATAGAAGTCACAACCAGCATTGTACGGAAATGCACTACATGAATTTGTTACATAGCCTATTATCACTCATTGATAGCAGGTTATTTGTTGATTGATTCTATTCCCTTCTCCTTTGTGACAGTTAAGGTGCTGGCAGCTAACTCTACTGGATTGTTATGCAATGGCAATTCTGGATGCTCCAAAACTAAAAGCAACTCCTCAACTTTGGCCGCAGTTAATTGTTTTCGCTCATCCAACTCAAAGTAACCAGTCTCTTTGCTAAAAAGTTTCCAAAATTCCGACGCATTGCCTCAATTCCTTGTGGTAGCAAATGTTCCCTAGCTCTAATTCTCTCAAAACAGTAACAGTCTAAAGTACGAATTTAATATTTACTTTATAAACAGTCTTTGCGGTCAGATAGTATATTTACTATGTAAACATAAAATTTGTCATCAAATAAATGAAAAATTCAGATATTAATAAGAAAGAAGTTCCTACTATGGGAAACCTTGGGACAATTAAGGGAATTAAATGGGAAGACATTAACAGGAATGGGGTTAGAGATATAAAGGTTGTTTCTGAAGAAACTGAATTAGTAAATAATCTTACACAAGGTTACTACAATAGTGCGATTGGAGATTTGTATCCTGGTAATCCTTCCGATCCATTAGCAAGCTACTTCACCGGACCAAATGTATCAACTGGAGCGCCAAAAGCTGACTTTAGTATTGAACCCGATTTAAGCTCAATAAATGAGTTAGGAAATTGGCTAAACGACACAGAATCAGCTATTGAAAATGGATTTTGGAGTAATTTACAATCTATACCACGAGCATGGTCTGTCAATACAGAAACGGCAATTATTTACGAAGTAGATGGTGGAGAATTTGGCGTTGAAAATCTAATTGCTGACTTTGTAGTTGATAACAGTATTCTGGTTTGGGTTAACGGAGAATACCGATTTGGTATCGGTAATCCTCCTGGTTTTAGAGCAAATGACGTTTCTTTAGGAAATCTCAATCCGGGTAAAAATTACATTCAAATTATACGCTCTGATTACGGTATAAGAACAGGCTATAGTGTCAATATTACTGGTGATTTCATTGAAAAAAAAGAAATAGAAGAACCTGGTTTATCAGGAATTAGCATTTACCTGGATAGTAATGATAATGGGGTACTTGATAATGGAGAACCAGTTCAAGTAACAGCAGAAGATGATCCCACTACCCCCAATATTGATGAAACGGGACAATACGAATTTAATAATCTTGAGCCTGGAACTTACATTGTTAGAGAAGTAGTTCCAGATGGATTTGAGCAAACATTCCCGTTAGAAACAGAGCTAGGCGAGAATATCATAGTTAATGGTAGCTTTGAAGAAGGTCTGCGCCCTGGCAGTTACTTACCTTTAAATCCTGGATCTGAAGTAATTTCTGGCTGGGAAGTTACTCGCAACCAAATTGATTATGTAGGAAGCTATTGGACTTCTTCTGATGGATCTCGCAGTATCGATCTCGATGGAACTCCCGGATTTGGAGGTATTCAACAGACTTTTGACACGATAGTTGGTCAGGATTATTTAGTTACTTTCGATTTGGCGGGAAATACAATTAGCGCACCAACTATAAAACAGATGCAAGTTCAAGCTGGCGATCGATCAAAAAATTACTCTTTTGATATAACAGGTAAAACTACTTCAAAAATGGGATGGCAAACTGAAACTTTTCAATTTACTGCAACTGATACTAAAACAACTCTCGAATTTTTTAGCTCAGATACAGAAGGAGGTCTTGCAGGTCCAGCTTTAGATAATGTTTCTGTTAAATCTATAACAACTAATTCAGATAATTATATTGTAAATCTTACTGAAGAAGAAGTTGTTACAGATATTAATTTCGGCAATGTAATTAACTCAGAAAAAGTTAAGGCTCCTTTTAGTGGAGGTCCTTCGGCAGTAAAAACAACCAAAAGTTATAGTGGTTTAGTAGAAATTGATATTACTGGTACTGGGCAAGCAGCAGGAACTTCATTCAGTGACAGTTTTTATCGTTTCACCGACAGTAATGGTAATGAAATTACTCCCGTATTAGCAAACGAGTTTGGACTTTATATTAACGGTGAGCCTGCTGAAATTTTATTTCCTCCATCTCAATCTGTGCCAAGTTATAGCTCAAATCATTCCTATAGTTTTATAATTGATGCACCAGGTGAAGCGCTTACGTTTGGAGTAGGAGATACTTTCGCTGTGGACAATACTGGTTTTTATAACATTGCTATAGAACCTATTTAAACTTATGAAGGTTCTAACGGAACACCCGTGTTCGGTTACACTTGCCATCAACTTCTCCTGCGTTGAAGGGATAATCTTCAACTTCTACATAAACATTGTCACCATCATAAAACCAAAGAAGACCACAAACCGTGGTTGTAAAAACGGGTACTTAACATCTGTATTACTCAGGAGCGGAGTGAGTCGAAAGATTCACGCTCCGTTTTGTAGCCGAGTCATTTATAAGCTGAAAAACAATCATATCAATGCTTTTCGTTTATCTTGCCCCTCGTGATAGTTTCGCTATATCTCCGCTAATTTATCTAGTCTATGAATACCGAATTTGTAGAATCAAACGATTACCATTTCTTGGTAATTTTAATCTATGAATACAAGAAGGATCTTGAAAAAATCCAAATCCAGCTTTACCCGTAATAGTAAGTTCTTCGGAACGATTATAGTAACGCCATACATCGGCTTCTTTCTGGATATTTGACCGAAATAGCATTTGTAATGGTTTACGATTGTGGGATTTTTCGATCATGATGTGAGGGCCAGTATTTTCGTCCACATCGGTAATAAAGAAACTCGCAGTTACGAAATTTAATCCAGCCACATCGTAATGAAAATTGGTCGGTGGATACAGTTTCTGAGTTTCATTTTCATCTAAATCGGAAGCAAAACTCCAAGTTAGGTGACGAGTAATTAAAGTTGGGTAATAACCAAGATATTTTCGAGCAATTTTAATTAACGTGGCATCGCGGACAATTTTATCTACACTGGGACATTTCTCAATATTGCTAACTAGCCCGCGCATTACCTCTCTATCTGTACCATTTAAACGTCCGAAGAAGATATCCGAAACAAAGAAATAGTCATTCTGTTTGGGTTCGGTGCAGATATTTAAATCAGCGAAAGAGCGAATTTTTTTTACATCTTCAGCATTCAATTGCAATCCTAAATGTACCCCTGTTTCCCGAACATTATCTACACATTTATTAACTTCAACGGAGGAAACAACTGAAATAGTGCTGATGTTTAATCGCTCTTGATAGAACTCAGGATTAAAACGCTGTAACTGACTTTGAAAAATGCTGTATCCACGACGAACTATCTTAAATCTTCCTAGAGATTGCCAGCACTTGCTGCTACTAATTCTTTTCGCAAAATCATTATTTTCATCAAGTTTATTTTTTTGCTGTGTTAACTGAATCAACGTACCAGTCATAAATGATTTTTCTCAAAAAAGTGAGTTTTTCTGCATAAATTACGCAGTTATTCAGTTACCAATAAGAGAAAATCTTAGTATAAATTCTTAATCGTTAATGGTGTCTGAGTAATTTCTACAGTGCCATATTTTCATTGAATTAGACATCTGTTGAATATGCCTATCTTTTTTGTGAAAATTCATTAAAACTAAATACAGTTTCTTATTATTTTTATATAGTTATGGAATCAATGAAGTTACATTTATGATATTTTAATTAAAAAATAATCATAAAAGTCTTATTGGTTTCCGGATTAACAATAATTTGAGAATCGGATAAATAAATATAAATATTAACGTTTAAATTCAAAATAATTTGATGAATATTTAGTAAGTGTAATTCTGTAGATCAAATATTTATTGTAATAATTTTAACAATTAAGCAACTCGATTCAAAAAACGGGTTCCTTAATTTTTAGCGGATAATTTTTTGTAAT
>JBARZF010000387.1:0-3144 GCA_049649675.1 Rivularia sp. (in: cyanobacteria)
CCGGTATAAAACCCATAACCACACCAAAACTGTACGGGTGCGGTAAATGCTAGCTGCAACCAAGCATTGTGTAACCATGCAGGAATAAAAGGTAATTCTAGCCCTGTCATCATTGGTAATGAACCAAAGATAAGGATAATACTTATTACACCCCCCACAATTAGCTTGCGAATCAAATCGCGGGATTCGGCTTTACGAGCGGCTTTATCCTCATCATCTTCCCCGGTAATCATTTCTTGCTCTTGCAAGGGAGTTGCACTGTACCCAGCAGCATCTACCGCATCCTGAATTTTTTTGATATCGGTTTTTTGGGGATTATATTTTACAGTAGCTTGTTCGGCACCGAAGTTAACGTTGCATTCGCTAACTCCCGGAACAGAATTAATAGTTTCTTCGATGCTGTTTGCACAGGAGGCACAACTCATACCTCGCAGTTTAAGAATAGTAGTATCCATAATCGGAATGGGTTAATAAAGCGAGAAAACTTGCTTTTTGTATGTATGAAATGAAATTTTGGCAGGTACTTCAAAAATTAAGCAGCCGGGTAGCCAGCTTCAGCTATAATTTCTTTAATTTTGTCAACTGAATGTTGAGATTGAACATTAACTATTTTTGTTTTTGTATCAGCTTCTACAGTGGCATTGGCATCAACTGACTTAATCGCTTTAGTTACAGTATTTACACAAGCCGAACAAGCGATATCTGGAACTTTTAATTGAATAGTCATAGTCTTTGAATTTGGAATTGACAACAATTGATTTACGTCTTTGATAGTATGCTAAACCCTCTAGTAAGCTAGAGAGTCAAGGGTAATAAAACAGAAAATCACTAAGCTAACTAACTAAAGTGGTAAGAATTTCTTGCCAATGGTTAAATATCAGCAAATGACCTTCATCGGCATAAAAACGAGCTTCACAGTTAGGAATTGCGTTCGCAAGATATCGTCCTGCATTTGGAGGAACATTTTCATCTTTCTCGCCATGCCAAAGGTATACTTTATGAGAAATATTCTTTAGCTGAAAGCCCCAAAATTGAACAAGGATTTTCATGTCTAACGTAAATCCACAAGCTCCTTGAAGAAAGGCTTGGGGTAAGTCTTCTAAAAACATTTCTCGCACCATAGGTTGAAATAAAACCTCTTTATCAGGTATAGGAAAATAATTTGTTAGCCCATAATCAAATAACTTCTGCGGTTCTTTACGTGCTGTGCGTACAATTGGACTTAACAAAGGATTTAGGAGAAAGGGCGCATATTGTCCTACTCCAAATAAAACTCTGTTTATCAGGTTCATTCCTTCAGTGACATGGGAGACATCGAAAGGAGATATACTGCTGATAACCCCAGCCCGTGTTATCCGTTCGGGGATTTCGGATGTACAAGCAAGAGCATATGCTCCACCTCCAGAAACACCTATAACTGCAAATTGTTCTATCTTTAAAACATCAGTCAGTTCAACAATATCTTCAGTCCAATTCACTAACGTGTTATCTGGCACAAAGTCCGACAAACCATATCCCGGACGATCAATGTTAATAATGCGAACTCCTAACAGAGTCGCAATAGATTCGTCAGGATAGCGAGTCAGTCTCGACCCTGGTGTACCGTGGAAAAACAGTACGGGCTTTCCATTCAAGTCGCCGAATTCGGCATATCCCATCTGACGACCATTTTTTAACTGAAGCGTTTGATTTGATTTATTTGATTTAGAAATCATGAGCATTTATTTTAAGGACAATAATTCTGACAATCCTTTGCTTCTTTGGTCATCACTTTTTCTGGTTGTACCGCGCACTTAATATAGGAATTATTGCTAAAGTAGCGGCATTTTGAACAAGGAGTTTTATGATTAATACGAATCTTAGAAAAATCTTCTCGTGATGCCTTGCGAATATCGCAACACTTTATTAGAGCTATCATCAAAGTTAAAAAGAATAAAAACCCCATGCCAGCTATCGCATCGTTATTACTGGGATTTTTATCATTTTTTGGCACTTCAACTAAAGAAGTTTTTGGTGAAACAGTCTCGCTCAATCTCAGTTGATTGACATTATCATAGGCATTCATCATTCATTCGGGTTCCCCTTAGCAAGAATAATTGATTGAAATTACTACAATTAATTGAATCCTTGTAAATTACGCTGGTTTTTCTACTGGTAAATTTTCACTTTTCCAAGCAATCCACGAACCAGGTATATTAATAACGTTCTCAAAACCATATTTTTGTAAAATACTCGCAGCGATTGAAGCCCGATAACCACTACCGCAATAAGTCGCAACCGTTTTATTTTTATCCAACTTATCTAAATTTTCTTCGAGATGGGGTACGTAAATATGTTTAGCTCCCGGTACGTAACCATTTTGATATTCGCCGTCGCTGCGGACATCCAATACTGTTAAATTTGCATCTGCTTTGTGTTGATTTAACTCGTTTACAGTCCACTCTCCTAAACGTTGCAAAGGTAATCCAGCATTTTGCCAACTTGTCATTCCATCATGTAAATAACCAGCAATGTTGTCATAACCAATACGGAAGAGATGTTCTACTACCAAAGATATATCGCGATCGCTCTCCACCACCAGTAAAATAGTTTTATCTGGGTCAATCATCCAGCCAATCCAAGCTGGAAACGATGAAGTTAAAGCAATATTGATTGCACCAGGGATATGTCCACCACCAAAAGCGAGAATCGAGCGAGTATCGATAATTACCGTATTCTCATCCTGCATTTGCTGTTGGAATTTCTCTACTGATAAAGGTTGTAAAGTCGGTATGCATCCTAACACTTTTGCACCTTTAGCATTAACCTTTTTTAGATAAGAATAGTAAGTAGGTGGTTCTGGCATTCCACTCAAAATCCACTCGATAAACTCCGATTCTGTTCTTTCTTCAAAGGCTTGACTAAAAACTCGTTCGTTACCGATAGTGCTTTGTTTTCTATCTCCTATGGAACGTCCGCAAGCCGAACCCGCACCATGACAGGGATAAATTTCGATTCTGTCTCCCAAAGCTAACAGTTTATCAAACAGCGAATGATAAAGTTGTGCAGCTTGTTTTTTCTCCGTACCAGTACCCAGTAAATCGGGTCTTCCCACATCTAAATTAAACAGCGTATCGCCAGTAAATAAAGCGAATGGTTCTTCAC
>JBARZF010000388.1:0-3305 GCA_049649675.1 Rivularia sp. (in: cyanobacteria)
ATATTCCTATTGTCCCCATCGTTGCTGGAGAATGTTTTGCTTGGGTGAGTTTACTGATAATCAATACACAATTGAAGGAACAAGTTTACACGAACGAGTTCACACTGTTGGTGATGGAAATAAAGAATATATTTGGCAAGTTCGCGCTATTTGGTTGAAGTCGGAGAAATATAAGTTAATCGGAAAATCAGATTTAATTGAGTTAGAAAATGGTGAATGGTATCCGGTGGAATATAAACGAGGGAAAAAAGGTGAATGGGATAATGATGAATTACAAGTTTGCGCTCAAGCTTTGTGTTTGGAGGAAATGACGGGAAAAGAGATCGCAACTGGCTATGTTTATTACGCTCAAACTCATAAACGTCAATTGATAGAAATTAATGATGATTTGAGAAAAGAAACTATTACCACAATTGCTGATGTTACTCAGTTATTGGAAACCGGAAAAATGCCACCAGCAGTTTATAGCCAGCGCTGTAAAGGATGCAGTCTTTATTCGCAATGTTTACCGATGGCTGTTGATAAAGTGAAACGCTATCAAGAAACCAACTAGATTTTAGATTTTGGATTTTGGATTTTGGATTGCGAGTAGTAGATTGCTTTTTAAGTTTTTTGAATCTAATATCCTGCATCATTCTTGTTAAGTCAAACTAAAAAGATTACTCAGTCGTCTTTAGACGAGTTTGTATACAAGCCTAAGAATTTATTCTAAGGCGGTTATTAAGAAAAAAAGATAGAACAACAAAAAATTGAGGATTTGATCGTGGGTACAGTTTACATTACACAAATGGATTCTTTTGTGGGAAAAGTTGACGAGCGTCTTACCGTTAAATTTGAAAAAAAGAATATTTTAGATGTTCCTTTACTCAAAGTTGATGGCATCGTTATTTTAGGACGAGCAACTATATCGCCTGCGGTAGTTTACGAACTATTAGAACGTCATATTCCTCTCACCTTTCTCACAGAAACTGGTCGTTATTTAGGCAGATTAGAACCGGAATTTACTAAAAATCTTTTTCTTCGTAAAGCCCAATGGCAAGCTGCTGAAAATTCACAGACATCTGTTGGTGCAGTACAAAGCTTTGTCAGAGGTAAACTCAAGAATTACCGCTATATTATGCTTCGTCGTCAACGCGAATCAGCCGAACTTGATTTTTCTAAAAATATTACCCGCTTAGAAAATGCCATTACACCTATCGATACCACTCAAAATATTGACTCTTTGAGAGGTTTAGAAGGTGCGGGAAGTGCAGCTTATTTCGGTGGTTTTGACCAAATGATTCGCGTTACAGAGTATAAATTTACTCGTCGGGTTCGTCGTCCGCCAACAGATCCCGTAAATTCTTTACTTAGTTTTGGTTACTCGCTGCTACGTCACGATGTTCAAGGTGCAGTAAATATTGTCGGATTCGATCCATATTTAGGATATCTACATTGCGATCGCTATGGAAGACCTTCTTTAGCATTGGATTTGATGGAGGAATTTCGCCCTTTGGTTGTGGATGCGATGGTGTTATCGACTTTAAATAAGGAGTTGTTGAAACCAGAAGATTTTGAAACCGAACCCGTAAGCGGTGCCGTTTCTCTGACTAAAGAAGGACGAAAAACATTTCTCAAACTGTATACCCAGAAGAAACAAACTCGATTTACCCATCCGGTAATGAAACGCAAATGTAGTTACCAAGAGGCTTTTGAAATCCAAGCCAGATTATTAGGAAAATATTTGATGGGTGAAACCGACAAATATCCACCGTTAGTAATGAAATAAATCAATCCAAACCGTTACTAACTAAATAGGTCAAATTAAATGTAAAACCTCTCCCTCCTTAATAAGGCCGGAGGCAGGGTGAGGTTTTATATTATGTTTAATTACACCTATCTATTTATGAGCAGGAGGGTTTATCAAAAAAATTTTCATCTTTAGGCAAAAAAATTAGATATAAAATCAATGAATGTAGTTGTCAGTTACGATATTTCAGAAGACAAACGTCGTACCAAAATACATAAAGTCCTTAAATCCTACGGGCAATGGGTACAATATAGTATTTTCGAGTGTCAACTTACCGATACTCAATATGCTAAATTAAGAAGTCGCTTGAATAAAATAATTAAACCCGACACTGATAGCATTCTTTTTTACTTTTTATGTGCTTGTTGCTTTGGTAAAGTAGAACGTATCGGTGGAGAGAAGCTTCGCGATAACAGCATTTTCTTCGCTGAATGCGCGGATGGGTAGCTGTTGAAAAACAGGTTTAGAAAAAAATGGCTGAATCCCATATTAGGTAAGCTTTTGAGACCATAATCTCTCACCACCCATCCGCGCACCTTACCCAGAGCGGGTTTCAGCCGTTTTCACCCTTATCATTTTCATTTTCACGTGCTATCATTAAACCATTCGCGCAACCGAACCTTGAAAACTATATATTTAAAGGCTTTCAGATACCCGCAGTGGAAATTCACCTTAATCCCTATCAGGGATTGAAACGCGGTACACACCATGATCGTGACATGAATGCTGCAGTGGAAATTCACCTTAATCCCTATCAGGGATTGAAACTCTAACCAGGGGTATCAATACTTGCTCAGTTTTGTGGAAATTCACCTTAATCCCTATCAGGGATTGAAACAAAAGCCGCTCGGAAATTCCCTCTATAATTTTGGTGGAAATTCACCTTAATCCCTATCAGGGATTGAAACACTATCATCTCTGTTTCTCTCATTTCCCAAATTTGTGGAAATTCACCTTCATCCCTCTCAGGGATTGAAACGCTGTTAAAGTGCCTGATTCCGTGACGGGTGAACGTGGAAATTCACCTTAATCCCTATCAGGGATTGAAACTAACCAAAGCAATCGCTTTTTCATCATTCATCTTAGTGGAAATTCACCTTAATCCCTATCAGGGATTGAAACCTAAATCACGGAAATTTATCTCTGCAATTTCATTCGTGGAAATTCACCTTAATCCCTATCAGGGATTGAAACACTCTTGATAAATCTTGACTACTCCCTAATAGTAGTGGAAATTCACCTTAATCCCTATCAGGGATTGAAACAAAAGGTTAGCAGCACTAATTAGCATATTTCTAGGGTGGAAATTCACCTTAATCCCTATCAGGGATTGAAACCAATTCAAAGATACTGAATTGCTTGATGGAGTTACGGTGGAAATTCACCTTAATCCCTATCAGGGATTGAAACAATTATTCCTGAATGGCTCAAAAGTGAATTGGGAGGTGGAAATTCACCTTAATCCCTATCAGGGATTGAAACATCTTGCAGTCTTAATTCAAATTTACCAATCCAA
>JBARZF010000389.1:0-7323 GCA_049649675.1 Rivularia sp. (in: cyanobacteria)
CTACAGATTTTCCAATCAATCCACCCAACCGAGGAAATCTTTGGAATGAAGTAAATGACTTTTGGTTTAAATCAAGAAAAATCAAGTTCAATTCAAAGTTCGTTGAGATTGTGGAAGAGTAATTTCAATTAGGAGTTAGGAATTAAGAGTTAAGAATTAATAACAAGATAATTTTTTTACTTCATCTCTGTATTCTTAATTACATTAAGTTACAAATAAATCTCAACGCACATAAGAAGCACCATTAATATCAATAGTCGTACCAGTTGCGTGAGGTGCTAAACCTGATGATAAAAAAGCAATAACATTTGCAACATCTTCGGGAGGTGCTATCTTCCCTAAAGGAATATCGCGAGTGACGAAATCTTCACCGTAATCTTGAATAAATTTCTCTGCCATTTCGGTATGCACGAAACCTGGCGCAACAGCATAAGATAAAATTCCATCACTCGCAAAACCTCTAGCAATACTGCGCGTTAAAGCGACAACACCGCCTTTAGAAGCAGCGTAGTGCATATATTCTGGGGTATCACCTCGAAATGCTGCGCGACTGGCAATATTAATAATTATTCCACCGTTACGAGTTTTAAAATGTGGAATAGCTTCTCTACATAAATCAGCAACAGCGATCAAATTTACCTGTAAAGTATTTTTCCAAGCTGTATTCCAAATATCAATTTTATCTTCTATTCCCGCCGATGGCATTATTCCGGCATTATTAATTAAAACATCAATATGTCCGGTAAAAGATAAAGCTTCTTGCCATAATTTTACAGATGCATTTTCCACGGATAAATCCGCTTTGAATAAATGAATTTGATTACTTTCAATACTTTTTACAACTGCTCGTGCTTTCTCTAAATTATTCCCATAATGCAAAATTACTTCAGCACCAGCTTTTGCTAAAACTTCTATCGTTACTGCACCAATTCCGGATGAACCTCCGGTGATTAAAATTACTTTTCCACTTAAATCAATCATATAAAAGTCTAGTTGGGTTTAGAAAATTATTTGTTAAGGGAACGGGGAATAGGGAACAGAGAACAGTGTAAAAAGGCAATTCTAAATATCATATAATTGCTTTTATAAATCATCTTAATAAAGCAGGTTTTACCCAAAATAAAATTAATAAAACTAAGGAAATTTTATCTAACTTAAAATAGAGAATAATATTGCATCAAACTAAGATAAATTTGCAACCGCTTTATTTAATAACTGCGAGAAAAGTTGCCTTTCGCCATCAGAAAATCCCTCCATAGCTTGTTGTCTAATTTGTTCAACAATAGGCGGCAAAACAGTTTCAAGCTTTTTACCGTCATCAGTCAACCATATCCGCCAAACCCGTCTATCCTGCATATTTCGTTCGCGACGTACCAAACCTCTTTCTTCCATTCTATCGATAACACCAGTTAAAGTACCGCCAACTTGTTTTAGTTTCTCGCCAATACTAGAAGTAGGTAAACCATCCTCTTCCCACAAACAGCACAACACAACCCAGTGAAAAGGAGTTAATTTTAAATGTTCGAGATGCTCGCTAAATCTACGGGATAGCAGTTGAGATAGCAGCTTAATTTTATAGTCAATACTATAAGGTGCCCGTTGTTGTGTAGCCGAATCCGAGATAGGGGAACTATCTGATTTTTGAACCATTGATGTAAATTACTTACCGCTCGTAAGATTAGATTAGCATTATATGTAGTTGAAAATTAATTTGATTTTAGGTAACTTATTTCTGATTAAAATTGTAGGGTACGTTATGGCTTCAGCCAAACGCACCGCAAAAAATGACGAAACTAAACCTTTAAATTACAATTAAATACATTTTTTTATTAACCATCACTCACCCCAACCTGCTTCAAAATTCCCATCGGCTTACAGTCTTTCAACATCTGCATTTGCTCTTGATTTCTCACCAACAAAGCACCAGCAAAACCTAAAGAGTTAACAGAAATAGACTCAAAATGTTCCTGAGAACGCGGTACAATAAACATCCATTCTCTCGTAGCTAGAAAGTTGTAAGCTATAGAATTATTTTCTGTATTTTCATCAACCAAGTTTACAGCCTTGAGCAACTTATTATAAAGTTCAAGAGTAATTTGAGCAGCATCATTTGGATTGCTTAAATCGGAATCAAATCTACAAAACCCATTCACAAAAGGCAAATCTGGAACCCTTCCCACATCACCTTCAAATACAGCAGATGCAAACAAAGGTGCAATTGGAATAGATTCTGTTTGATTGGGTGCGAGTGGAGTAGGAACAAGTTGTAAATGCTTGTGTTTTTGAGAAGCACCAGCAATTTTCCCACCGTTATAAAACATTAAACCATCAATTTCCGCCAAACAAGCCCACATTGCTTGAAAATCTTGCCAATTAAGTAAACTTTCCTGTTCCTCAAATTCGCGAGTTACAATCAACAGGTGATTATCAACAACATTAAATTTATTCAACAAACATAAATGCGTCGGGGAAATATCCGCAACAAATAATTCTTCTTCATAAGGAAGAAAAGGATTAAAATCCTTACCTTTCTTAGCAGCTTTATCCTGTTTCTTTTTCGCTTCGTCTTTGCGTGTCAAATTAGATAAAATTCTGACTAAGAAATTAACTCCATTCTCTTCCACAAACTCGTAATCGGTAGATATTGACTGCAAAGCACCACATTCAAGCCCGTGTTGAGTTTGTTCTTTTATTCTTGTCCATAACGTACCGGGTTGCAACAATATTTCTCGATCAAATGATTGGGTGGACATATTTTTATAAATAACAAATAATTACAAATGAACTGTTATAGCAATCCTAAATCCTAACTGAAAATTCAGAAACCCAGTTAAAAAAAACCGGGTTTATTTGAATGAACTTATGCTATTAGACGGAAAATTGTCTTCCCTAGAGGATATGTGACTTTATTCCTTCAAAACTGCTGCCGATTCCCGCAACACTTCAACTTTATGCTTCGCAAATTCACTTGCATTCATATCAATAATTTTTAAAGCAGTTTCAAACTCAGAAATTGCCTTTTCTAATTCAGCATTAGAAATACTATCTTTATTTTCTTTCATTTTAAATGCAATATTGCTCAAAATATTTACAGACACAGAACCAAAATCTTTCTCTAGCAACCTTTTTACTAAAGCAGGAATCAAAGCTTGATAATCAATTTTATCTAAAGCCAGTGCAGCACTTACAGCTAATGTTTTAGGATTTTGCTTATTTTCCAATATATCAATTAGTACGGGTACCGCCCCTTCAGCATCTTTCCCCATTTCACCTAAAGCCATTGCCGCATTTTCGCGGTATTCATTATTCTCTTGCTGATTTTGCAATATCCCAACTAATTTCGGCTTCGCAGCTTTAGCTTCAGCACCCATATTTCCTAATGCGTAAATTGCAGCACTGCGAATGCTGCCGTCTTTATCATCCAACGCTTTAATTAATGCTGGAATTGCCGCTAATCGTTCTTTTTCTATATCTCTAATTCGATTGATAGCCATATAGCTAACTCCTGAATCTTTATCTCATCTAGCTTTGATTATTACAGGTAAAATCTGGGGATTGGTTTTATTAATTTTTATAAGTAATTAAATAAACGTCATTACGTCATTAGTTTAATTACCCAAATTAATATCCTCAGAAACAAAAAAACGCCCTAAGAGGGCGCGTGATTAATTTGATGTAAATACCAATTTAAAAAAAAATCAATGCGACAAATGAATTTTAGAAAGTATTGCTGTAAAAGCATTTTAAATCCAAAATCCAAAATCCAAAATCTAAAATCGGATTACTTCTCCCGAATCGATTCGTAAATCCCTAAATAATCACTCACTGGATGATTCCATGAGTAGTCATAATCCATACCTTGCTTGACAAGCATCCGGTATTCGTCTTTCTCGTTATGCCAGAGCCACAAAGCCCGCTCCATTGCAAACTCTACAGCATGATAATCCATATCGTTGAATACGTAACCATTGCGCTTCTCCGGTGGTTTATCCGAATCATAATCCCTGTCAAACACGGTATTAACTAACCCACCAACAGCCCGCACAATCGGCACGGTGCCATATTTTAAACCAATCATCTGCGTAAGTCCACAGGGTTCGTAGTTACTGGGAACCACAATCATATCTGCCCCCGCATAGATCAAATGGGCTAATTCTTCGTTAAATCCAAGTTCTAAATGAACGTCGGGATTATCATTTAAGAAATTTTTCTCATGCTGAAACTTGGCGTTAATTTCAGCCCCCGTCGCCGAACCTAACAGTACATATTGTGCATCTTTATACAAAGCGTGGTAAATCGAATGATGTACCAACTCAACGCCTTTTTGAGCATCCAATCGACCGATATAAGCCACTATTGGTTTATCAACTTCCCGCAACAGCAGCCTTTCTCGTAATGCTTGTTTATTTTTGGCTTTAGCGTCGATGTTATCTATGCTGTAATGTTCGGGAATATAACGGTCATTTTGCGGATTCCAGAAGTTATCATCAATACCGTTGAGTATTCCGCGAAACTTGTCTTGATGTAAATCAATAGTATGACTCAATCCGCAACCAACATCTGTATGATGCGCTTCCCAAGCATGATGGGGAGACACCGTATTTACAGCATTAGAGTAAACAATTCCTCCCTTCATAAAGTTGATCGCAAAAGGATTAAAATTATCTCGCAATTTATCGTATTGGAAATAATAAGGCTCGCGATTTAAACCAGTTGCTTGTAGTATTTCCGCACCACCCATTCCTTGGTGCTTGAAATTATGAATGGTGTAGCAAACCCGCTGATTCCCCATGCCGTGATATTTGTAAATCTCATACAGCATCACCGGAATTAAACCAGTTTGCCAGTCATGACAGTGAATAATATCTGGATGCTTGTTGCTTTGCAATAAAAACTCTAATGCTGCTCTACTGAAAAATGCAAAGCGCATATTGTCATCATCACAACCGTAATAGCAACCGCGATTAAAGAAATTATCTTCAGAATGAGGTTCGATAAAGAAACAAACCCTTCCGTGTACCCAACCGCAATAAACCGAACAGTGAATTTTACCGTTATACCAGGGAACCCATAAGTCTTTATACGCATCGTGAAGTCCCCAAATATGGTCGTAACGCATACAATCATACTTAGGCAAAATCAACTCTACGCAATTGCCCCGGCTTTCTAATTCCGTACTAAGTCCATAAACAACATCCCCCAAACCCCCGGCTTTAATGACAGGAGCGCATTCAGAGGCAATTTGTACAACGTACATTTTTACTCCTTGCTTAACCCGCTTAACAAAAATTTACTGTATTCTGTTTTCAATCAATACAGCAAGGTACTTGACAAGCAAGATAATACAAAAAATAGTAAATTGCATCCTCCCAAACTCCCTCAAAAGTAAGGTATTGCAAGCTGAAAGACTTATTTTGTGTAATTTATATGTGTAGCCCTTGATAATAACCCAGTAACCGCCTCTTATGCATCTATCTGTAATATTATTTTGGAAAAAATGTTCAGAAATGTTTTACTTCTTAAGGAATATGTCTTAAGATAGGTTTAAGAGATTTAAATTAGATTCTGACTAGCTCACACTAATAATTTTTAACTGTATGGAGACTAAGCTTCAAGAACTAATTGGTCAGCAGAACGTTTGGTTATTGGTGAAAACCAGTAACGGCTGGCTAAAGAACGTAGATATTTTAGATGTTAATTCAGACACAGTTACCTTCCGTTATCAATCCGAATCGGAAGTAGACAGTAAAGTTTGGGAAAAGACAACCCGAATTGACAACATTGCAGAAATAGAAATACGTCTGATGGCACTACCAAAAGGCAACAAAAAAATACAAGACTTGCGACAAAAGTTTTCTAAGCTACTAGAACAGGAAACTGAGGAATATCAAGAACCATTAGAATAATTGATTATCAACAAATAACTAATGTAGAGACGTAGCAATGCTACGTCTTATTTTGTTTAACAGGACTTACGCAACCGCAGCGATAAATTTATTTTCCAGCCGTTTAGATCCCCCCAACCCCCCTTAAAAAGGGGGGCTTTGCTTTGCATAAGTCCTATTTAATAATAAATGACAATTTTTAGCTTTTAGAAAGAAGTTGATTTAACAGTTCCCCTGAAGGAGTAAATACTCGCAATCTAACGAAATCGGGGTCGTTTGGTTGCCAAACTACCTGATATCTATATGCTCCATTGTTCCAGGTATAAATTTTACGTTCGTTACTACCAGAAGTTCGTCCATTTTCTAAGTTTAAAGATGATGAATCTTTAAGCGATTGAGCTTGATAATAAATATTATTATTTCTTGCAAATAAATTTAAAGACCATTCATTATTTGTAAATTTACCTTCAGGAAACGAATTTGAACTTGAATCTGAATTTGAATTTGAATTTGAATTTGAATTTGAATCAGTTTGACGGGCAATATTCTCTGTTCTTCTCTTCTCTGCTTCTTCTCTAAGTCTTTTTTCTTCTTCTAACTGACTTTGTAACTCTTGTTCTCTTTTAGTATTATTCTCGTTTTGCTCTTTTCGCAATTCTTCTGCTTTTTGACGCTCTGCTTCTATACCAGCTAATCTCTGCTGAAACGCTTGTTGCCGATCCATCATTGAGAAAGCAAAGGTTCCAACTCCTCCCAAGAGCAAAAAACCTACCAAACCAAGTATCACTGGTGTTTTTTTACCCTTAGTTTTTTCCACATTAGAAGAAACTGTCTTGTTTTCCCTATCCGAAACAACCGTGCTTGGTTCATTTGTTGGAGAAACATCAGGTAAACGAGGTGCAATTACAGTGGTAGCAATCGTTTCACTCTGTAACGCCTCCAGCATTTCATTCACACTAGAAAAGCGATCGCGCAAATGACTCTGAATTGCTTTATCTAATACAGCAGCTAATTGTGGACTAACATTACTGTCATCTTCTTTCCAGATAACTTCTCCTGTACGAGGATCGCTATCTAATTCTTGAGGCATTTTACCAGTCAGTAAATAGATCGCAGTCATCCCCAAAGCATATAAATCGCTACTAAAAACTGGTCTTCCCGACATTTGTTCAGAAGACATAAACCCAGGAGTACCAATGATAATAGAGGATTTTCCCGTCATTATAGAAGCAAGCGGAGTACTACCAGATTGAGCTACTATAGTCTGCATAGTTTCCTTCACCGCACCAAAATCAATTAATACGGGTAAATTATCAGCATCGCGAATAATAATATTATCTGGTTTAATATCTCTGTGTACTATGCCTTGATTATGAACATAATCTAAAACTGGTAAAATTTTTACTACAATATCTTTGACGGCATCCGAACTAAACTT
>JBARZF010000390.1:0-3858 GCA_049649675.1 Rivularia sp. (in: cyanobacteria)
CCACTTGATAAACTACATCGCCCGTATGCAGCATAAACCGACATTCATCGTAGTGGGGTATCATCAGTTCGGCGATTCTCCTCATCGGGCTATGTCCCCGGTGCGAACCCGTACCGCTATCACCTACTACTAAAAAAGAAAATTCTACATCGTCGGCTTTACCATCATCTATAACTAAACTTGTTTGGTCAATGTTTCGTTCAACTATTGCGGAGTCTCCCCACTTCACCCGCTGCTTCATTTTACGAATTTTTTCAACGATAGTAGGCTCTGATACAAATTTCAATGCTATTTACTCCTGAATTATTTAAATTATCAACTGACATTTTTTGTAAAATGATTCTTGTTCTTAATCACTAATATCTTTTTAAAAGAATGATTTCTTCTTTCTAGAGTCGGGTTTATTTTTTTTTAATTTAAGTCTGACGGAGAATCGAATTAACAGTCTCATAGCCCATAAGTAAATCTAATTTCCCGTTCTTGATGGCAAAAGTCCTCAACTATAGGACTGAATCAATAATTATTTGCAAATATCAAGTTGGAGGGAGCATCCCTTCAGGTGTAAATTTATTTTTTCGTAGTGCGAGCCGGAAAGGACGAAGCGCAAGTACTAGGGAGCGAGACGCTCCCACTACAAATTTTATTTTTGCCATCCGAAGGGATGCTTCCAAGTTAGATATTAGGTGCCGATGGAACATCAAAATTGATTGCTTTAGTATTACAGCAATTGCATTGATTAAAACCAGTTTTAATGAAAATATTTTTATTTAAAAAGCTTTATTCTTGTTGTTTATTCCGTGCCTAATATGCGGTATTAAATAGTCGAAAAAGAGGGAACGGGGAACAGAGTAAGAAGACGATACTAGTTTCCTAATTTTAATTAAAAAGCATTTAAAAAGCATATTTTTTTTTGTACGACAGGTTTAATAGAGCTTTTTGCCGTTAATTATAATTTATTCTGTTCCCTATAGGAGCATCCCAAATGTTTCAAAATATATTTTGTCATTGCCAATGCAGCGTAGTGGAATGACAGCCTAAATCTTGGTAAATTATCAAAACTGGGATGCTACCGTTCCCGATACCCTATTCCCTGCTTAAAATATCAACTGCCAAAAATTAATTATTCTTTATAATTTCGCAATTTATTTTTCCCCCTATTTTACCAGGAATCAAGATAAAAACTTCCGTCTGATATGTAATTTTTCGCGTCTCTACATTTTACTGCTAAATATTTAACAAAAGTTCGTAAAGTAATGTTAAAAAATGCCTGAATTTACTTGACCCAAACGATGCAAATCAAGTCTTCGAGTTGCTGATTGCGGTAGTCTATATAAGGAATATATCTCCTGCTAACCACAAAGCGCGGTTTATGACATCAGTTGTTTCTAGTTCTATCACTACCATTCGCATCGGTTCTCGTAAAAGCCAGCTCGCTCTTATCCAGACACATTGGGTAAAAGAGCAACTTTCCCTGAAGTTTCCCGACATCGAGTTTGAAGTTCACACCATGTCTACCAAGGGTGACAAAATTTTGGATGTGCCTTTAGCGAAGATTGGTGACAAAGCATTATTCACCAAAGAGTTGGAAACGGGAATGATGAATCGGGAGATTGACTTTGCAGTTCATTCTCTAAAGGATTTACCAACTCGTTTACCAGAAGGATTGGGTTTGGCGACGATTACCGAGCGAGAAAACCCGGCAGATGCTTTGGTTGTGCATGAAAAGCACAAAGACAAGCAAATCGAAACCTTACCAGAAGGCGCGGTTATCGGTACGTCTTCTCTACGACGCTTAGCGCAATTGCGACATCATTTTCCTCACTTCGAGTTTAAAGATGTACGCGGCAACTTAAATACCCGCCTTGGCAAACTTGACGCAGGGGAATACGACGCTTTAATCTTGGCAGCAGCAGGGTTAGAACGCTTGGGAATGGCAGAGCGCATTCATCAAGTCATTCCGAAAGAAATCTCCCTTCACGCAGTCGGACAAGGTGCATTAGGCATCGAATGCCTTGCCGACAACGAAAAACTGATATCCTTGCTCAAATCAATCGAACATCCCCAAACTCGCGATCGCTGTCTTGCAGAAAGAGCTTTTCTTCGCGAATTAGAAGGCGGTTGTCAAGTACCCATCGGCGTAAATACCGAAATTAATGGTGATGAATTGACCATGACGGGGATAGTCGCCAGCATCGACGGTACAAAGCGCGTTCAAGACACCGTTTCCGGTTCCTTATCCGAACCAGAAAAAATAGGAAGTCAATTAGCGCAGCGTTTGCGCGAACAAGGAGCGCAGGAAATCTTAGAAGAGATTTTTGCTACCCTCGATCGCAGTTAATTCAGTGAACAGCGAACAGTTAACAGTTAATAGTTGTAGGGGAGGCAAATTGCGGAGTAGATTTTCTTCCCGCAATATTGCCGTTGTGTTATGGCGCGATGGTTCAAAGACGATTGTGACGAAATATATTTGTTTCACGCCTAACGCACCGTTTCAATACTAATTTTATGGTGCGTTGCGCGCAGCAAGCAACACACCCTACTCTAATATTTTTACTCTTAACTGATAAACCACACTTACAACATGAATACTGTTAACTGCTCACTGCTAACTGCTCACTGATAACTGTCAACTGGTCACTGATTGCTGGTAACTTATAACTGACAACCGATAACTGATAACTGAAATGCGGATTCTATTTGTGGCGGCGGAAGCGGCTCCGGTGGCGAAAGTTGGCGGAATGGGTGATGTTGTAGGTGCGTTGCCGAAGATTTTGCGGAAAATGGGGCATGATGTCCGGATTTTTATGCCTTACTACGGTTTTCTGCCGGATAAGATGGAAATTCCTGAAGAACCTGTTTGGAAGGGTTCTGCCATGTTCAATGATTTTGCGGTTTACGAATCGGTGCTTCCTACTACTGATGTTCCTTTGTATTTATTTGGACACCCGGCTTTCGATCCGCGTAAAGTTTATGGTGGCGAGGATGAAGATTGGCGCTTCACTTTCTTTGCTAACGGTGCTGCCGAGTTTTGCTGGAATTACTGGAAACCGGAGATAGTTCACTGTCACGATTGGCATACGGGAATGCTTCCGGTGTGGCTGAGTCAAACTCCCGATATTAGTACCGTATTTACGATTCACAACTTAGCTTATCAAGGTCCTTGGCGCTGGTATTTAGAGAAAATTACCTGGTGTCCGTGGTATATGCAGGGACACAATACAATGGCGGCTGCGGTACAGTTTGCCGATAAAGTAACTACTGTTTCTCCAACTTATGCCGAGCAAATCAAGACGGCTGATTATGGCGAAACATTGGAGGGATTGCTGTCATTTATTAGCGGTAAATTATCGGGTATTGTTAATGGTATAGATACCGAAGTTTACAATCCAGAAACAGATAAGTATATTGAAGAGAAGTTCACTAGTAAAAGTTTAGAGAAACGCAAGCCGAATAAAATCGCTTTACAGGAAGAATTAGGATTAGAAGTTAATAGTAAAGTCTTTTTAATTGGGATGGTATCCCGCTTAGTAGAGCAGAAAGGCATCGATTTAATGTTGCAGGTTCTCGATAAATTTTTATCTTATACAGATGCTCAGTTCATAGTATTGGGAACTGGAGACAGAAATTACGAAACTCAACTGTGGCAAATGGCATCTCGTTTTCCCGGAAAAATGGCAAGCTATATACTATATAACGATGCTTTAGCTCGTCGTATTTACGCTGGTAGCGATGCATTCTTAATGCCCAGTCGTTTTGAACCCTGCGGTATCAGTCAAATGCTAGCGATGCGTTACGGTTGCGTGCCGATTGTGCGCCGTACAGGGGGATTGGTAGATACAGTATCCCATCACGATCCAA
>JBARZF010000391.1:0-19830 GCA_049649675.1 Rivularia sp. (in: cyanobacteria)
GGAGACTGCGAGTTTTTATAGGTAAGCCCTTGGTTATTATCAAGTGTCATTGGATTTACGTGCATTCAGATAAACGACTTTTGGGGGGGTGCGATCTACCCGCTCGCGTCAACGCAGCTTATAAACATTCTTGTTGAATTTGGTAGCAAGAATGTTATGACGGTGTTCTAATCTTCTCCAACTAAGTGCAGGATTAAGAACGCGAACAGTTTTTTAATTAGTAGCTGTTAACATCTATGATGGACAACTAGTTCTAAAGAAGTATACTTAATATTTACTTGAAGAAAGAACTGTATCGGTTATACTGACGACGGCTATTTTTACTTGTCACTGTCTTCATGTATGGTTCGTAACTCCTCCTTGTTTTTTTATGGATATTGGTCATCAATTTTACAACTAATAGTGTTTGTTTTTTTTTGCTTATAGCCATAAATACTGGTTTCATTCTATAAATATTGAAAACAATTAAACAAGTAGAATACTGATATAAGCGTATAAATGATGGCGTTAAAATCTGCTTATCAACAGATATTTCAAGTCACGAGTACCTAATTTATCTTCATGTAAAATAAATTTTGAACTCTTAACTTTACTTTCTCCTTGTATTATTGATGACAGAGCCGTCAAATTTTACGTTAACGTTCGGTTCCACAAATTGTGACAGACCTTCCATATTGCTGCCTCGAAGCCCCCTAAACCGATCGCCATAGATTTTCTTACCAGCAGCAATGAATCATGCCGAGCGTAACTAGAACAAGCAGTCCTGTTACACTCCCTAATGGTAGGTTTTTGATTTTTTCTCGAAAGAATAAGACCAACCTAGAATATTTATTATGGTTTTGCTTACTCCAAAAACAACAATAGTTAATATATATTTATCAGCATAAATCTTATTGATAAACTAGGAGTGTTTTATACATTTGCGTTTACTCAATATTTTTAAGGATTTTTAGAATCTATTCGCACTGTTTCATGGTTCATCTGTACTAATATTGTTTCTGGATTTGTTAAATCTATAAACTCAATTTGATTCATATTAATTCGTGCTGGCAAACGGCGGATTTTTGTTAATAATTTAATTTTTTCAGCTAGTTTAGATGTTGGACTTCCGATATGCACTAAACCTAGTTCTGTTTTTAAAATTATATTATTAGGGTCTTGGCAATCAACTTGCATTACTTTTACCGAACTTACGCCGATTGCTTGGTAAAGCTGTTTCCATACGGAGCGACAAGATGCAGGCTCGCCAATGAATTCCAGGCTGGGCAATCGTGAGGCTTCGATTGATTTGTTGTTTTCCAAAGAAACCCAAATACCATTGATATCTAATAATCCACTTACTGTTTTTTGAAAAGTAGAATCGGCATTGCTTTTAATTGCAGTTTGAGTAATAGCCACTGGCACTATTTCAGATACCTTAACTCTTAACCCCGGTGGAAACAAACGACGAGTTACAGATGCTTGAGTTATAGCTGGTTGCTGCTTTAGAGATGCACTCAGCCGACTAGGCTCAACCCGCCATAAAGATTTGGGGTAAGACAATTGCATTTTTGACTGTATCGCTTCATCCGAAAGCAACTGATTTCCGGAAACAGTAATATCTTTCTTGCTTCTAAGTACCCATACTGGTTGAATCAAAAACCATAGTAAACCACTAGCTAACCCTGTAATTGCGAAGGTGCGCCAAATTGCACCAATAATTTGTATTTTCCTATGACGGCGTAGCTTTTCGCGACGTACTTCCAAATCTGTGGAGGAAACTGATAATATCTCCGGCATTCAAACCCCTTCGCGCATTTTGGTTCAATTTATTGAATGAAGATGAATAAATTTGTATAAGTGAATTCGATTTTAGATTTTGCTGCCGACGCAGGTTTTTCTCGTACTGCATTTTTAATCGAGAGTTTTCTTGCAGATAAAATCTAAAACCGATTTAATCGAGAAGTAGAAGAACTTGTATTTTCACGCTTTGTGTTTTCAAAAAGTAAAAGAGAAGGCGAAAATACCACCCACGAAAATAGTACTAATGAGCTATAGACTTATATAAACCTATATAAGCGATGAAATCTGGCATTTTTGGTTTAATGTAGCCTTTTTACTCTAAAGTGACCTTTATTTTCAAGTCAAAGGGCTACAAATAATACGAGAATGCGATCGCCTTCATTAGACGTGTATTATCCAAAACATTAATAGCAAATATATTGTAGGCATACACATGATTCTAGGAGTTTATAGGTAAAATATTTACTCAATAATTAAATTACATATTATACACGCCAATTCTGACCGAGAATACTTAGAAAAATTAGTGCTACAACTTCGGCAAAAATATTAGTTAGGCTTTTAAACAAATTAATTGCTTATATCAGAGAGCCTAGGGGAATATCTTAACTTGACCATTGTTGAGAATTTCCTTTTTGTAAAAGCTAGAAAGTTAACATATAAAGGACTTGTCCGGATTTTGACTAATTCCCAAATTCGCGGAACTGCCTTTAATTTACACACAGAGAATAGTCGCTGTATCGAAGATTAACACTAACTTATTTCTTTTGGAAAAGAAATAGTATATATACGTAAGCTCACTTGACGTTCTTCCGAAAAAATGATATGCATGATTTGCTACAATTAATACTTAAGTGCAAACTGAAAAATTGTATAAAGTAGCTTTTTGCGCTAAAAATGATCGAGTAGTAAAGCAATTTGATACAAAAGAGCTATAGTGAAGCCACGTATTTTTGTTAAAAGCTTGCCGATGTCGGTATGACGAAGGCAAATGCGTATTCTCAAGCATCAGGGAAAAATTAATCGGCCACACCTCGTAATTAACTTGGGAACGAGGAGTTCAAGTGTTTTAATACTTGGATTTTTATGAATGGTTAATGTTTATATAAGCTGCATCTACATGAAAACTACACTAAAATTGTCAAGGTTTTTTAAAGCCTGCAATCCAAGCAGGACGCTGGTTATAGGCGATGATTCCGATAGAAAATATTACATAGATTTTTCAGAAGTACGGGGTTGCAAAATAGTCGAAGAGTTGCAACGAACGATTGTCCGTATTTCTCCTGACGAACCAACCTGCCAATTATTTACAGGTCATATTGGCTGCGGTAAATCAACTGAGTTACAGCGTCTCAAAGCAGAACTAGAACATTCCGGATTTCACGTAGTTTATTTTGAATCCAGCCAGGATTTGGACATGGCGGATATTGATGTCAGCGATATTTTGCTGAGTGTAGCTCGTCAAGTAAGCGCCAGTTTAGAAGCGATTAACATTAAGCTCAAGCCTGGTTACTTTAGTAATTTATTCAAAGAAATCGGGGAATTTTTACAAACTCCCATAGACATTTCGGCAGAAGCAGAATTTTCTTTGGGTATTGCCAAAATTAGCGCCAAAGCTAAAGATAGCCCCCAATTGCGTTCTCAGCTTAGGCAATATCTGGAACCCCGTACAAATAGTATTTTGCAAGCCATCAATGAAGAGGTATTAGATAGAGCTACCCAACAGCTACAGATGAGGGGGCAAAAAGGATTAGTTGTAATTATTGACAATTTAGATCGAGTTGATATGCGCCCAATGCCATCTGGGCGATCGCAACCGGAATATTTGTTTATTGACAGGGGAGAACAGCTACGTCGGCTAAAATGTCATGTAGTTTATACAATCCCGTTGGCATTGATTTTTTCTGGCGAGTACGAAACGTTGAAAAATCGTTTGGGTGGCGGTATTGCCCCTAAAGTACTGCCGATGGTGCTGGTGCGTCAAAGAGATGGTAACGACTGCAAACCGGGAATGGCTCTTTTACGTCAGTTGGTTTTAGCTAGAGCGTTTCCCGAAGCAAGTCCGGATATCAGGTTGAAATTGATTGACTCCATATTCGATAGTTCGGAAACTTTAGACCGTTTGTGTAGAGTGAGTGGCGGTCATATTCGTAACTTACTAGGCTTACTGTACAGTTGTTTGCAGCGACAAGATCCCCCCTTCGAGCGTTCTTGTTTGGAAGCAGTAATCAAAGATTATCGCGACGATTTACTTCTAGCTATTGACGATGAAGAATGGCAATTGCTTTATGAAGTAGTCAATCAGCAAACAGTTAGAGGTGAGTCTGAATATCAAAGATTGCTGCGAAGTATGTTTGTTTTTGAATACCGAGATGTCAAAGGACGCTGGTTCGGTATTAGTCCAGCATTATCGGAAACTGAGAAAGTTCTGGCTTGGGAGCAATCTGATTATAAAATTCCAGCAACTTTTTCTTAGCAGTAAAAAAATATTTAAGTGAATGTAGAATGGTGTATTTTTGCCTTTTACATTCTTGAATAAATCAAACAGGATAAGCTTTCAAACGGCTTATAGACGAACTTCTAATTAACTGCCTTCAAACACGATCAAAAACCCGGTTCCTAGCCGATCGCACAACAAAATAGTAATGTTTTTACGATAATAAACCGGGTCTTTTTGGACTTGCCCTCAAATGGTGCATTCCGGTCAGTTTTAAATAATTTGGCAAGAAAAAGAATCAACAACGTGTTTTTAATTTGAAACTTTAAATTTCAAATTTCAAATTTCAAATTGACCATCTCTATGTATTTCGGATTGCCAATTTTGGATTAAAGCATATTGATCCAAAATCCAAAATCCAAAATCCAAAATTCTGTTAGCGAATTGACACAACGTCAAATATAAATGTTGCAGCTATGAGTAAAAATACTACTCTTACGGATATAGCTATTTCCAATCAGCATTCCTTGAAAAGACTGATTCGGGCGATCGCGCTATCCTTCGATCAATTTTCTCTGATTCTAGTACGGTGCAATTACACGGAGTTGTGTAAGCAAGTATTAGATAATATTCGCTCGCAAACCAAGGATGTAAATTTGCGAGAGGTATTTCTCTCTCCTTCAACCAAGGCTTTACACACTACCATAGTCTCGGAGCTATTTTTAAATATACCTGCCGTAAAAACAGATTGTTTACCGACGGCGGTAATGGTATTTGGGTTGGAGTCTGTTACCAACTTAGAAGATTTACTCAGCGGTATTAACCAAGCACGAGATATATACGCTGATACTTTTTCTTTTCCAGTAGTTTTGTGGCTCAAAGATGAAGTCGGGACATCACTTTCGCGATTTGCACCTGATTTTAAAAGTTGGGCAGCAACTACAATTAAATTTGAAATGGCTGCTCCCGATTTAGTCAATCTCATCCAACAGCAAACACAATCTTTATTTGACAAAGTAATAGAAGCAGGGGCGCAAAAGTTTTTATCAAATGAAGCTTTACTTTTAGATCCTAAATCTCAGCAGCGTCGAGAAATAGAATCAGCCCGTAACGACTTGCTGCGACTCTACGAAATCAAGTTAGAACCTCAACTAGAAGCAAGTCTAGAATTTGTCCTCGGCCGCGATAACTACGTCAACGACAACATCGACGAAGCGTTATTACATTACCAACGCAGTCTAGAACTCTGGGAAGAAGAAATTAAAAGTAATTCTCTATCTTCATTGATTGGGAATAGGGAACTCTTAATAGGGAATAGGCAACAGGCAACAGGTAAGGGTGAAGAAAATTCCTTATCCCCCCATCTCCCCCTCTCCCCATCCCCCCATCCCCCCCTCGGGGTTGCGCCACTTCCTCGTACTGCGGGAGACGACCCACGAGAGTGGCTTACCATCCCCCCCCATCCCTCTCTCCCCCTCCCCTCCCTCATCCGTCAAGCAGTAGTCATGTTCCACCTGGGACTGTGTTACCGACGTTTGGCAGATTTACAGCCTGCTGCCAATATAAGTTTCTGGCAAAATGCTTTGAATTGGTTTAAGCAATGTTTGGATATTTTTGAAACGATAAAAAGACAAGATTTAAGCGCTAAATTTATTTTTCCCGCTTGTGAAGTATTGCAACGTTTGGAAGAGTGGGATGATTTATCGCAATTAGCAACCTACTCTTTGCAGTTGCATCAATCGTTCGCTAACAAAACCTTAGTTGCTCAAGATTATGGATTTCTTTGTGTAGTAGCTGCTTCTAAATCTGATTGGGTGCAAGCTCATGAATTAGCAAATACAGCCCTTTCTATTGCCGAAGAAGTTCCAGAAGTATCTCGTCAGCAAGAAAGTTGGTATCTTCTATTGCTTGGACGCACCTTACGAAATTTGGGTGAATGGGACGAAGCTGTTAATACTTTGGAGTGGGCAAAAGTTGTTTGTGAAGCTCAATACGAACCCTCTTTGTACTTAGAAATTGTTGAAGAATTACGCTCGCTTTATTTCTGCGAACGTCACGATTATTTAGAAGCTTTTAAGCTCAAACGAGAAAAAATTCAGATTGAGCATCAGTACGGATTTCGTGCTTTTATCGGTGCCAGTCAATTAGAGCCGCAGCGCTATAGAATAAATCCAGTTTTACAACCGCAAAAAATCTCATCAACCCCCGATCAAGGTGCTCAAGAAATTGCAGCTTCGGGGAGACAGCAAGATGTACATCATCTCCTGGAAAAAATGACTCGTGCTGACTGTAAACTTACGGTGGTTCATGGGCCATCTGGGGTTGGTAAAAGCTCAATTATCAAAGCGGGTTTAGTTCCAGCATTAAAACAGAATGCGATCGGGGAACGTATGGCTTTACCAATTGTTTTATCTGTTTATACTGACTGGATAACAGCTTTAGGACGCAGTTTAAACCAGGTTATTGCTCATACTTCTATATCTTTGGCGATAGAAATCACAGTTGATGTGATTCTAGAAAAGCTACGGTTATTAGCAGATAATAACTACACCATAATTTTAATTTTTGACCAGCTAGAAGAGTTTTTCTTTGTCAAACAAGATACGCCACAAAGAGTTGAATTTTACAAGTTTTTCAATAAATGTCTGAATATCCCGTTTGTTAAAGTTGTTCTTTCTTTACGGGAAGATTATCTGCATTATTTATTAGAATTTGAACGTTTGAGCTACCTAGAAAAAAACGATTCTTACAACTTGGGGGTAATTAATAAAAATATTCTCGATAAAAATATTCGTTACTATTTGGGTAAATTTACTTGCCAAGATGCAAATAGTATTATCCACAGTCTTACAGAACGCTCTCATTATCAATTAAGCGATGAATTAATTGATAAATTAGTAGAAGATTTGGCAGGAGAAACCCATCAAGTACATCCAATAGAATTACAAATTGTCGGCGCTCAATTAGAAGCAGAAAATATTACTACATTAGGAGAATATCAGCGCAGCGGCGGTTCGGAAAAATTAGTTCAACATTGGTTAGAAAAAGTTATTTACGATTGCGGTCAAGAAAACGAAGAATTAAGTTGGAAATTACTGTTTGAATTAACTGATGAAAAAGGTACGCGACCTCTTAAGACTAAGGCTGAATTAGTTACCGCTATTTTCACAGAAGAAGATGCATATGAGGAGGAAGGAAAAACCCAAGCAGATAATTTTTTAACTAACATTAACCAAAATATTGATTCTGCTTTTTCTAAAGCTTTAAAGCAACCTCTAAAGCAACCTTTACTAGGGAATGATGAAGAAATCCAAGAGGACTTTATACATTCCTACAATGTTAATACTTTAGAGCTAATACTAGAAATTCTTGTCGGAAGCGGTTTGGTGTTGCGAGTACTGCAAGAGTCAGGAGAACGTTACCAGTTAGTTCACGATTATTTAGTCAAACCAATTCGCGTTCGTAATGACTATGGAATTATTGCCGAATTAGAAAAAATCCGTTTTGAAAAAACCAAAGCAGAAGTTGCTCAAAAATTATCCCAAGAAAAGCTTAATTCCATCCTTCAAAAACGGCTGCGAGAAGCACGTTTGGCTGGCTTTGCTTTAGCGGTGATGTCTACCACAATTGGCGGTTTATGGTGGCAGGCGGATTTGCAAAAGAAAGCTGCAATTAGCCAAAGTTTACGCGCCGAACGTAGCGAAAATAACTTTAAAATTGGTGCCATAACTGCTTCTTCTGAAGCTTTGTTTGCTTCCAACAAAGAATTTGATGCTTTAGTTGAAAGTTTGCGTGCTTGGAGAAAGCTTAAAAGCGGACATGGAATACAGCCGGATACAAGAATGCGAGTCGTCACGGCTTTGCAACAAGCTGTTTACGGAGTCACAGAAGTTAACCGTTTAGAAGGACATAAAGATATTGTTTGGGATGTCAATTTTAGTCCCGATGGAAAGTTATTAGCTTCAGGTAGTCGCGACAAAAGCGTAAAAATCTGGCGTACTGATGGCAGTTTATTACAAACTCTAAAAGGACACCACGAAAGCATTACCAGTTTGACTTTTAGTCCTGATGGTAGTTTGCTCGCTTCTGCTAGTCGGGATAATACCGTAAAAATCTGGCGCAAAAATCCCACAACGGGAGAATTTGATTGGCAACCTGTAACAACTTTAGGTCATTCCGATTGGGTTGATAAAGTTAGCTTTAGTCCCGATGGCAATTTATTAGTTACCGGCAGTAAAGATGAAACGGTTAAAATTTGGCGCAGTGACGGTAAATTATTAAAAACTCTTCAGGGACATCAAGGTTGGATCAATTGGGTAACTTTCAGTCCTGACGGTCAGTTTATTGCTTCAGCCAGCGATGACAATACCGTAAAAATATGGAGTAAGGATGGCGCTTTATTAACTACTTTGCCAGGTCATGAAGAAGGAATAACTGTTGTTAACTTTAGCCCAGACGGTAAAATATTAGCCTCTGCTGGTAGAAATGGGATTGTTAAACTTTGGCAACGCGAACAAAAAGACGGTGAAACTGGCTTTAAATACCGTGCTTATAAAAATTTAGAGCAGCATAAAGGTACGGTTTGGAGTTTAAATTTTGATTCTAAAGGCGAAAAGCTGGCTTCCGCAGGAGATGACAATACTATTAATCTAATTGATGTTAGTAGCGGTAAGTTACTGAAAACTTTTAAAGGTCATAGCGATGCTGTCGTCAGCGTTTCATTCAGCCCCGATAATAAATTATTGGCATCGGCAAGTTATGACAAAAGCGTCAAACTGTGGAGTTTAAATCCTCCTAAATTACCAGTTTTAGAAGGACATTCAGACCGGGTTTTAAGTGTTGCTTGGAGTCCCGATGGTCAAATTTTAGCTTCTAGCAGTCGCGACAATACGGTAAAACTGTGGCAGAGGCAACCAAAGAATACTGGATTTGATACCCGTCTTTATAAGACTTTATTAGGACATTCCGATAGAGTCGCAAGCGTTAATTTTCACCCCAACGGCAAAATATTAGCATCAGCAGGTTACGACAAAACTATAAAACTTTGGCAGCGTGACGGTCAATTAATCAAAACTCTTCAGGGACACGGGGACAGCATAACGAGTATTAGTTTTAGCCCTGATGGGCAATTGCTGGCATCTGCCAGTAAAGATAAAACGGTAAAACTATGGAATCAGCAAGGTAAACTACTTAAAACTTTAAAAGGGCATCAAGGAAGGGTGAATAGCGTTCGTTTCAGCACTGATTCTCAAGTTTTGGCCTCCGGTTCCGACGATCAAACCGTAAAATTGTGGAAACGAGATGGTGTGTTGTTAAAAACATTTTTACCTCATTCCGGTTGGGTATTAGGTGTCAGCTTTAGCCCTAGCGATAATTTGCTTGCTTCTGCGAGTTGGGACAATACTGTAAGATTATGGCGTTGGGATGGCAGTTTATTAAAAACTTTATTGAAAGGCTATGGCGATAGCGTTAGTGCTGTTACCTTCAGCCCCAATGGAGAAATTTTGGCTGCTGCTAGTTGGGATAGCACTGTCAAACTTTGGAGTACTGAAGGTAAATTAATCAAAACTCTTAACGAACATCATGCTCCCGTACTAGACGTTAGCTTTAGCCCAGATGGTCAAACTTTAGCATCCGCAAGCGACGACAATACAATCGTTCTATGGAATTTAGACCTCAAAAATCTACTAGCAAAGGGTTGTCACTGGGTAGGTGATTATCTCAAGTACAATCGCAATGTCGATTCTGGCGATCGCAACCTTTGCCAGGGAATTAGTTGAGGGAGGCGCGGAGTGGGGAGTTAAGAAGTAGGGAGTAAGCAAGAGAATGTCAAATCGGCAGCTTGAAAGACAAAGATAATATAACAAGGTTAAGACTTTTCAGCTATCTTCTTCCTCAATGGTTTCTAAATTCATCATCAAATTTTGAATCCTCATACGTTCAATGTAAGGCCATCCTCCTTCTGCTTCAATATCTTTTAAAAGCGAGTACAGTGCTTGACGATTTGATGGTAAACTTTCTTGAAAAACACCGTCTCTAATTTCTCGATGCAATTGTTCTAACTGCCTAAGTAATGCCAAAATTGCTAAAATATCTCCCTGGGAAATGGCTGAGTATTCGTGAATTGAGTCTGTAACTTCTTGCAATTTGTAAGATAATTTATCTGAATCGGGACTTTTTCCGTTGCTCATAATATTAATTAGCTAATTATTTAACTGTGATACTTGGGATTAAGGCTTCTTAAAAAGATAATCGCTTCAACATTTTGCACGAATGGCGGCTTCTGGGGACTGCTGCGATCGCAATTATCTTTAAGTGAAGTTACGTTCGGGCAAAAGTTCTCTTAACATTTTTAAACATTTTCTTTGTAAAGTCATCTAGTATGAAAAAATAAATAACTAAAATATATAACTGCTAATTTGTCAACCCCCATTTTAAAAAATAATCTACACAATCCTGTATTTTCCAATCTAATCTTTAAAATTTTTATAGTAATGTAAATATTTGTATAAATATCGGATTGTTACATACATCTGAGAATTGAGCGGCGATCGAATGGGGGTTGCAATATATATTCTATGTGTCGGCAGAACATTAATTTACAAAGTTGTGAGAGAATGAGATTGACTGAATATAAAATTTCATAACTTACGATGATAAAGGAGAACTGTAAAGGATTTCTGTCATAACATAACTATAAACAACATAAAAAACATTTACTTTGTCTTATTCTGTTGGCTTTAACGAGCTAAATGTGAATAAAAAAATTACAAATGGACTTTCGAGAGTTTATTACAGGCATCTTATCAAGATGGTGGTTGAGATGTTATATAAAAGTTAGTTGACTTTTGGGCTGAGGATTGAATATTTCACGTTTGATCTGACTGCATTAAGTTGTTGTGCTAGATTTTTCGTTTTAAAAGTAAGGGTCATAAAATTTTTTTGACCTTCTATCTTTTGACGGTTGCTTGTCTTGAATAAGGGTGGATATTGCGCCGCCAATATTTTGAGAGACTCAAGAATGGCAATGTATGCAAGCACATAGTGTACACTTATTGCTTGATAATTGAAAACGTTTAACTACGTAATCATTTTTTTGGTTTAACAACTAAAAATATTAATTTTTGACATTGAGGTTAATCATGAAGTATCGCGCTTTAATAGCAGGATTAATGGCTGTAATGTTGGGCTTATTAACAGCTTGTAGCCAAGGTTCGGATATGGCTAGTAGTGGTGATGGTAGAGATTTACTTACCTACGAAGATATTAGAGGTACTGGTTTAGCTAACAAATGTCCTCTACTTTCCGAAACGAGTCGTGGCTCTATCGCCATCGATCCAAGCGGCTCTTACGAAATTAAAGAACTTTGCATCGAACCTACCGCTTTTTTTGTTAAAGAAGAACCTCTTAACAAAAGACAAGAAGCTGAATTTATTGGTGCGAGACAGTTGACTCGTAAAACTTCATCTCTCGATCAAATTCAAGGTGATTTGAAAGTCAACTCGGATGGCAGTCTGACTTTTGAGGAAAAAGATGGTTTTGATTTTCAAGCCATTACCGTACAGCTTCCCGGTGGGGAACAGGTTCCTTTCTTATTTACCGTCAAGAATTTGGTTGCTAAAACACAACCATCATTGACTAGCATTAATACCTCAACGGATTTTGAAGGAGAGTTTAAAGTTCCTTCTTATCGTGGTGCAACTTTCTTAGATCCTAAAGGTCGTGGTGTTGCTAGCGGTTATGATAATGCAATTGCGCTACCTTCCCAAGCAGATAGCAAAAAACTCAGACGCGCTAATATGAAGAGTATTGAAAGTGGTAACGGTCATATTTCTTTGAATGTTGCCAAAGTAGATAGTGCAAGTGGAGAAATTGCTGGTACTTTTGTCAGCGATCAACCTTCCGATACCGATTTAGGTGCTGGTGAACCTTTAGACGTAAAAGTTCGCGGCTTATTTTACGCTCGTGTGGAACCAGTTTCATAGTTTTTTTTGAAAAAATCTCAAAAATCTGCTGTATCGCTTAGTTGCTCTTGATTAGAGTAATTGCTGAAAAATTTAATTAATTATAAGGGCTTTTAGCCCTTTTTTTTATGGATTTATAAAGTTAAGAATGCCGTTTATCTTCTTTCTTTGTTGTTAAATCATGGTTTTATATAGATTTTAGATTTGTATTTTTATTTATCTAAGACTTTTTATAGTAAGTATTTTCTCTGAAAAAAATTATTAATTAATTTACTTAATTACTCGGTTGTACCTTTTACCAATAATTTAGCCAAAACTTCAATAAACTAAATTACGTAATAATTCGGTTTCAGGTTGCAGGTGTTTTTGTATATTTTTTTATATGTAGCCCTTTAGCTACTACATAAATAAAGCTAAAAAATCGCTTTTTGTACTACTCCTTGTGTCTGCTGCTTTAAAAGCCGCGTTCTTTCAATCAACCATGAAGATCCATAGTTTGATCGTCGTTCGTTATTGATACTCAATAACGGAGAAATATGTTCGTCTGCGTTTTCTACATAAATACGTCTTTCAAAGTGCATCCCCAGATATTTACGATCTTTCTGGTTTAAATACTTGTTTTATAAATCATCAAGGTGCTATGCCTACTACCTTACTCACCAAAGAACTTAAGCAAGAAATTTGGCAGTTATTGCGAGAATATCAGCAATCTCAGTCAGCCGAAGTTCGCAATCAACTCGTAAAGCTTAATTTTGGACTTGTTAGAAAAGAGGCTTACTACTGGATAAATCAATGCCACGAAAGTTACGATGACTTACTTCAAGTAGGCTGCCTGGGCTTAATTCGTGCGATTGAAAGATTTAATATTTCCAAAGGTCATGCCTTTAGTTCTTTCGCAATTCCTTACATTCGCGGTGAAATTCAGCATTACCTCCGTGATAAAGGAGTCACTGTTAGAATCCCAAGGCGTTGGTTGGCGCTTATTCAGCAATCGGCAGGAGTTTCTCGTTCCTTGCGAGAGCAATATAACCGTCAACCCACTGACTCTGAAGTCGCCACAGCATTGTCTATTTCCCTTGAAGAATGGCAAGAAATTAAATTAGCTTGGGCAAACCGCGCTCCTTTAAGCTTAGACGTACCTGTATATGATGGAGACGAAAGTTCGGCTAGTTTAGGAGAACTGGTTCCCGACCATGATTACCATAGTTTTCAGCTAGCACAAGAAGACCAATTACGCTTACAGCAAGCGTTACTTCAATTAGAAAACCGAACTCGTCAAGTCTTAGAATTTGTATTTTTACACGATTTAACCCAGAAACAAGTAGCTGAAAAGCTGGGTATCAGCGTGGTTACGGTTTCTCGTAGAGTCAAAAAAGGGCTTAATTCTCTTAAGCAACTGATGGTAACGGCAGAGGATTAATTAAAATCTATACCATGTTGTATAAAATAATCCTTGACCTGAAAAAAATTAGGTTATAACTGTATCAGATTTCACTTTTGATACAACTTTCAATCAAATTGATTTCCAAGATACAAATTTTTTCGTCTTGAGATTAAAAATGGCTAATGGCTAGACATTTAAAAATCACAATTGCATCTATTGCATCTATTTTAGCTTTGGCGATCGCCGGATGTTCTGGTGAAGAGGAACAACAAACTGTTGAACCGATCCCCACCGAAACGGCAGAAAATAGCCAAGGCAAGGCACCCGAACAGTTTAAAAACCCGGTTGTGCCACCGAAGCAACCTACTATGAATACCGCACCTACGAATTTAATTCAACCGACTAATCCTACAGAACGAGTAGGTATAGTCGCGACAGGGCGTGAAGACCCGTTTAGGGAGATTATACCTCAGATAAAGTTCGCAACTAAAAAGCCTGAAGATTCTACTCCGAGTATGCCAAAAAGAGCCGTTCCCAAAATGCCTCCTTTACCGGCATCTACTAGAAGAACTGCATCAAAAGGAAGACCTAATAGGGTTGCGGTCAGACCTCGTAGGAGTGAAGTGATTTCTGTAACAGCGGGAGGAAGAAACTCAAATAATTCCAATTCCGGCGGAACTAACACAAGAAATAGAAATCCGCAGGCAACAGGCAACAAACCTGGTACTAACGGCGATCGCACCGCAACGAATAACGTACCTGCTAAGATACCTGTGTTGCCTCAAACAATGCCTGGGGTAGTGCCACCACCAGAACTTGCACCTGTATTACCACCACCACCGCAACCAAAGTTAGCTCAAGCAGTCTTAGTTTCAGGGGTAGTTCAAGTAGGCAATCGACCTCAAGCAATCATCAAAGTACCTACCGAACCAACCAGTCGCTACGTTCAGGCAGGACAAAGATTAGCAAGCGGACTAGTTGTTAAAAGAATTGAAATGAATGAAGGTTCCGAACCAATTGTTATTCTGGAACAATATGGTATTGAAGTAGCCAGGATGGTTGGAGAAGCACCTATGGGAGCAAGCCCAGATACCGCTTCAACAGATAATCCTGTTTCGACATTACCATTGTTACCAAAATCTGCATCTGTCGGTGCTTCTTAAAATATGGAGACAAAGGAAAAAATTGTATTTGCCGGTTTACCTTTGGCAGTCTATCGCGAAATTCTGGCTCATTTAGGTTCTGTTGAAGGAATAGAAGTGGGATTAATCTCTCAAACTTCTCAAGAATTTGATTACAATCAAAGCCAAGTCGGTGGTTTATGGATTGATTACGGTTCAAACTCTAATCATAGAGCCAGACAATGGGTGAAGCAGATTCTGGCTTATTATCAACATCGTTATGGTGTTTAATATATAGTTTTCCGCCTTTTATCAAACTAAATTTATTTCAATGTGGCTATGGATGTTCCCACGCTTGTCAATTAATTGGAATGAATATTAACAATAACCTCTCTTCTTTTAAGTTGAGAGGATTTTGCTTTGTTTGTATAGTTTTGTATAGCCGTAACGATCGCGATGCTAAACAAGTATTATTAATTTCGCTGTTGTGTATTCCCGGTTTCCTTTAACTCGATTCAATTGTGGTTAACATTTGCTTAAATTTGCTTAAATTTAAACCGAATGTAAGCTGTCACACATTTCTAGCGAAGCAACATTACAGAGATTGCCAAGACAGCATTCAGGCGAATAATATCACACGTCTTTTTAAGTTGAATTTATTCCTATTCGCAGTACCGGAGCGAAATATAACACCGATTGAAGAGAGCAAAAAAGCAGTATGTATTAACTTTAATTAAAATATAGTCAAATGTAATCAGACATAGTTTAATATAAAAACTATGAAATTATCTGACTATGCGAAAAAAGAAGGTATTAGCTATCAAACAGCTTGGAGGATGTGGAAGCGTGGAGAACTTAACGCTAAACAACTACCTAGCGGTACGATAATAGTAAATGTAGATTCACAATTATTTGATGATGAGCCACACGCTCCGCGTGAATGTGTTCTGATTTATGCAAGAGTTTCTAGCGCTGAAAATAAAGCAAATTTAGATTCTCAAGCATTACGAGTAGAAAAATATTGTGTCGCAAAAGGGTATAGAATTATAGCGATAGTCAAAGAAGTAGGTAGTGGAGTCAATGATTCTCGTAAAAAATTACTTCATTCTTTATCTAGAGACGATTATAATTTAATAGTTTGCGAACATAAAGATAGGCTGACAAGATTTGGTTTTAACTATATCAAAACTTTGTTGAATAAAATGGGTAAAGATATTGAAGTAATTAATGAAGCTAGAGAAGAAAAAGAAGATTTAATGCAAGACTTTGTATCGATAATTACTTCATTCTGTGCAAGGATATATGGTTTAAGACGACAAAAACGCAAAAAAGAATGCATTATTAATTGCTTAGAAAAATGAGACTTGTAGAACGACATTTAGTGAAATCAACAAAACCGATTTATAAAGAATTAGATAAATTATCATTCTTGTCTAAAAATCTTTATAATAGTGCCACATATATTTGTCGTCAAGCATTTTTCCGATCTGAGGTTGTACCAAGTTTTAATCAACTTTATCATCAACTAAAAAATGGTATTGATTACAAGTCATTACCTGCAAAAGTAGGACAATTAGCAATAAAACAAGTTGCACGAAGCTTTAAATCATTCTTTGCTGCAATTGCAGCATATAAACAAGATAAATCTAAGTTTTTAGGATTACCTAGATTACCCAAATATAAGCATAAAACGTCGGGTAGGAATTTAATATGTTATAACTATCAAGCCATATCCAAAAAACTTTTAAGACAGGGCTATATAAATCCATCTCTTACTAACTTAAAAATAAAAACGAAACAAACAAATGTTTGTGAAGTTAGAATAATACCAAAAAATGGTTGTTACTTAATTGAAGTTGTTTATGAAAGAGAATGTATAAAGGGAAGCGGCTCTATTTTAGGTAAAAGAGTAGCAGGAATAGATATCGGAATATCTAATTTAGCCACAGTTACAAGTAATTTAGAAAAACTGTCACCTTTTATAGTTTGCGGTAAAGCAATCAAAAGCACTAATCAATATTTCAATAAATATAAAGCGAAATTACAATCACTTTTACCTCTGGGCAAATATAAATCTCGACGTATTGATAAATTAACTATCAAGCGTAATAATAAAGTGGATTATTACCTCCACACAGCTAGTCGATTTATTGTAAATCGGTTAGTCAGCCATCAAATAACACATTTGATAATTGGTAAAAATGATAATTGGAAGCAATCAGTAAATCTGGGATGTAAAACCAATCAATCATTCACATCAATTCCTCATGCAAAGTTTATAGAGCAATTAATCTATAAATGTCAATTAGTAGGGATTCAGGTACAAACAGTGAATGAATCCTACACCAGTAAGTGTAGTTTTCTAGACTTAGAACCTATTAAAAAGCATGAAATATATAATGGTAAAAGAGTACATCGCGGATTATTTAAATCTAGCTCTGGTAAAACTTACAATTGTGACATTAATGGCAGTCTTAATTGTATTAGAAAGGTAGTTGGTGACTCTCTTTTTAAGGGAAAACCAATAGAGAGGCTTGTAGTTAGCCCAGTAAGGATTAAGCCTTACAAAGCTAAAAGTTAGTTGAGATATTTGACTATATTTTTAGTAACTATATAAGGAGTTGTAGTAAACTGCTAAATCGCAACTCAATATAACTTTGAACGTTCTGATTGCTGATTATAATGCTAATCTAATTACACCTAAAGGCAGCAGTTGCATTGTGTTTTAATCAAAACAACAATTTATGCAACCAATTACAGATTGAGTACGGTAAACTTGCAAGCAAGACAATCTAAATAATACTACGGCTGCTATCAGTTTTAGATATCACTCACAATGGAACAGTGGCAATTTCTGATACAGAAAGAAGGCGAACGTACTTGGCATCCTTTGGAGAAGCCAAATATAGAAATTACAGAAGGTCGGTATCGAGTAGTTGCTCGTTCTAACCGTACTAATACTGATGTGGAGGTGCGGGTAACTCATTCTTCCCCATCGGAAGTTCCACCCATACGGCGCATTCAAAAACGAGTCAGGCGCGTTAATTCAGAAGGCTTGACGGCTATAATTCCCTTTACTTATCTCAAGTCGGGAATTTGGGAATTACAATGTTCTGGCGATTTAATGTCAGACCTTCTTGGTGGCAACTGGCAATATACTGTTAATTTGACAGTCATACCTTCTGGTAAAAAACCGAACCACAATTCGGATAACCAACATTTTGTTGCCAGCGAGGATATACAAACAAATCAAACTAAATCAATTTTCAAAGATGCTCAATCTAGCCGTTTTCCTGTTTCCTCTAAGGATTTCAAGACAAACGATGCTGGATTAATATCTTCTATTTCTATAGAAGCTCTTGCTAACAAAGGTTCTACTCGCAACATTACAGGTAAATTAAGTTCTACTCCCGCCAATACTGTTAAAAAAGCTGCTTCGGATAAAGAGAAGGGCGAAAAAGCTGCCGACAAGTTACGAGAGTCGCTTAAAGCTGCTTCGGATAAACAAAAAGCTGTTACTAAAAACCGGACTCGAAAATCCACTTCAAAAATATCAACTACGCAAAATAAAGCTGTTAGCGAAATACCTACCCAAAAATTAGCAGAAAAGGCTAAAGGTATACCCGAAATTGCTGTTAATGCTTCACCAGCCCAAAAACAGTCAGCATCCCTCATTACATCAAATAAAACTGTTAATAAAAAACCATTCCCAGAATCGTTAGAAAGTAAGACAGCAACATCTTTCAAAAAAGACGTTAGCGAAAAAACCGTTAAAAAATCGGGACAAAAGCCAAAAACATCAAAGGAAAAAGACGTTAACGAAAAACCCCATAGCAAACAAGTAACGGCTCTAGCCGAGCAAAATTCTCACCCGGTAAGAATTAAAGGTGATACAGCAGAGCAAATTTTACAAAATTTGATGGAGTTAGCTTTACCATCTTCGGAACCTTTGCTTACCGATGACAGTATTGAAGATACAGTTACAGCCCCACCGCTACCGTTACAGCTAATTTTAGATAAAGATAGCCACGTTGCAAGTTGGGGAAGCACTATTACGCTTGAAGGAGTTATCCAACTTAAAGAAACAACAGATCTGCAAATTAAACAAATTACGAGCGCCGAAGTCGAAATTGAATTGCGATCGCCACAAAATTCTCAACTATTACAATCTTTTCGGCTACCCAACCCCAATAAATCCCTACCGTTTGCGATCGCATCTTTAATTAATATTCCTGAAGAATGTTCTTCTAAGTTAATTCTCGGAGAGGTAAAGTTGTATGGCGTGCTTACCCAGTCGGGAGTTGTAGAGTTATTAGCCAGCCAGTCTTTTACAATTACGGCAGAGATTAAAGAATTATTGGCGATTACTGTTGCCAATCCGAAAGGTGAATTAGAAAAGTTTGCTTGCTCTACAGAGGAATATTTTGCACAAAATGCATCTCAAATCTTAGAAGAGTCTGTATCGCCGGATTTAGAACTTTTTAATTTAGTAAAAACAGTTAAACCAGAACAACAATCGGTAACAAAAGTAAAATCAACCAAAAAATCTCTGCCACCCCGTATAGATCCTCGAAAGCTTCGTAGGAGAGTCGCAACGCATCCACTAAAATTGCCCAACGTCCCCGGCTATCAAGAGAAAATCCATGAATACATCAATAACGGATATATAGAAACTTTTTCTGGTTCAGCGATTACGGGTACTAGTTTTCCTTTCTTACGAAAGTCTAAACCAATACCTAGCCCCTTAGTAGAAGTTGATGAAGATGTTTATCAAGCCTCCGAATCAACATACACAACCGCTACCGAAAGTCAAGAGATAGCTGAAACATCACTCCAAGCTAATAATAGTTCTCAAGCTGAATTAGTAGTCGATGAAAAAGACGACTATATAAAGGAATTTGAAGAACCAGTTACCCCTCGCAATTCAGAATTGATGGCAGGAGAAAATCTTAATACTTCTCCTTTAATTAGACAGTGGATGCTTTCCCAAGGATATTCTGTTCCCGAACCCATTGATGTAGAGTACGAAGACTACGATATTGAGGTGAGGCAACAATTTTCTTACGCACAAACAGATGATAATTCGCAAGTATTACAGCCAGAAAAACCACAAATAGATATACAAGCAACACCATCGCCTTA
>JBARZF010000392.1:0-17687 GCA_049649675.1 Rivularia sp. (in: cyanobacteria)
TTTTTTCGCGTAGGTGTAAGAAACCATTACAGTCGCACCTGCAAAAGTTTCAAAACGGGCTGACAGATTACCGGCACCTGTAGCTGTTGAATTACCTATAGCTTCCAGGAATAAATTAAAACTGCCATCGCCAACGAAGGGTGTAAAATCATCATGTATGGTTAAAAGTGTCGATTCTTTCTTGGTATTAGAAATATCTGTTAATTTAACGCCCGATGTACCACCAAAATCAAATGTTCCATCGTATGCGTTCAAATTTTGCTCAACAGATGCAGTGGGTAAAGCTACGAGCAATAAGGAATCATCGGGTTTTTTTAAACTAATTTTTGCGGCAAGATTTCCCGTAACTAATGCTGCCTGAGCGTCTTCGTTTTCTAAACTTACCGAACCTTCAACATTACCGCTTAATTCAAATAAAATGCTTTCTAATTCTCCCAAACTGCTATCAAATTTGGGTAAGCTTATTTGTTTTTCAAAGGTAGTTTTTTCTAAATCGACCGAACTTTCATAAGTCAGTGTAGATGCTTGTACGGCATTTATCGGCGCTAATATTGCAGCAAAAGCTGTTACCATTAACCCAGCTTTGGAAATGGATAGATGCATAATTGTTTAACCTATATATTGTTTGCGTTTTTATGATTTTTTTTCAACGCACCCGTTTACTCTAGAAAAGAGATTAATTTAGTTAAAAAAATTAAGCAATATTACTTAAGTATATTCATGAAATATTTACAAAAATACTCCGGATATATCCAGTTATATATTTTTTATGTAAGCAAAAGCCAAAATATTATTTTTAATTAATTTCGTTAGTAAAAGCTTTATAATCAACAGTAAATGCTTTATAAACTTGAGTATTTCAAATATATTGTTTGATTTACTAAGTGGCTATGGTGTTTTTACTGATTTTGGGTTTTGATAATTTTTCGCAATCATTGGAAGCTGCCACCAAGTAATATAAGGATACTTATGATGTTCCTCGTGGTAGCCGAAATGATAGCAACTAATCGCGGATAATAATCTTTGAACGCAATCGCTCCGGTTGGGTTACTTATTTTCAATTGTAGGTTGGCTTCACGGCACACGAATAAATATAGCGATGGTAACGAAAAATCAGATTTGTGCCCTAACCCAACATTGCATTATCGCTGTTTTAATAATTAAAAAAATTTTCGATGCGGATAATAATTTTTGTATGCAATTGTGATGTTGGGTTACGACAGGATTAATTAAATTCTGGCTAGGAATGCAATATTGGTAAACGTGTCTAACCCAACCTACTGGTTATGAAATATTCTTCCCTTTGAATAGCAAAGTTTATCAGCAATTGTGATGTTGGGTTACGACAGGATTAAAGTAGATTATCGCTACGATAAAATTGGTTTTCCTGTCTAACCCAACCTACCTTTCTGCTAACTATCTTTGATAATTGATAATTGATAATTGTTCATTGATTTACTCAATTATTAAATTAAAAGGCAAGCGAGCATATATATCTAACGGATCGTTCATGTTTTGTAAAACCGCTATTTCTGCTTGTAATTTCTCAAATTCCTTGGTTAAAGGATGATTTGCTTGAAGCGGGCTTTTGTTAACTTTAAAAACACTTTGGGTTTCTTCAGAGACTTTACCAAAAAATCTTTCGCTAAAGCTGCTGCGTCTGGGATACTCTTGCAACTGCCATTTATCTCCTAACTTTGCTTCCGAGGCAGCATATTCGATCGCCGCATCTAAACCGCCGATTTCATCAACCAAACCAATTTCTTTTGCTGTTTTACCAGACCAAACTCTTCCTTGAGCAATATCTGCTACCTTTGATTGTGGTAAGTTTCTGCCTTTGGCTACTTTATTTAAGAATTTACCATAAATTCGGTTGACGCTGCTTTGGAAAATCGCCAATTCAGCTTCAGATTGGGGACGAGTTGTAGTTCCAATGTCGGCATATTTTCCGGTTTTAACGCTATCCCAAGTAATACCGTTATCGTTGGCTAATTTTTGGAAATTAGGTATGCTGCCAAATACACCAATGGAACCCGTAACGGTATTTGGTTCGGCAAAAATGCGGTTGGAATCCACAGCTATCCAATAACCACCGGATGCCGCAGTATCTCCCATTGATACCACAACTGGTTTAACGTCGCGAGTTAATCTAATTTCTCGCTGAATTATTTCGGATGCGGTAGCGCTACCACCCCCAGAATTCACCCGCAAAACCACCGCTTTGACATCTTTATCTTGACGCAGACGACGGAAAATTTTAGCAAAACGGGTTCCTCCTATTTGCCCTGACTCTCCATCACCGTTGACGATAGCACCTTCTGCATAAACTACGGCTATTTCCGAATCGGAATTTCTACTTATCTTTTTATCGGCAATAGTGGCGTATTCGTCTAAATCAATTTGTTTAAAGGTTTTTTCATCACTATCAGTTTTCGTTAACTTTTTGAGTTCGGTAACTACTTCGTCAAAATAGGCAACCTTATCTACCAAACGGTTGGTTTTAGCTTCTTCGGCTTCCAAAAGTCCTTTACTATCGGCGATCGCCTGCAATTGTTGTGGTGTCATTTTGCGGCTTTTACCTACAGTACCGCGCCATTCACCCCATAAATCGTCCAATAATGTTTGAATTTGCTCGCGGTTTTCTGGACTCAATTGTTTCAAAACCAAAGGTTCAACTGCGCCTTTAAACTTTCCTACTCGCACAATTTGTACGCCAACACCAAACTTTTCCAAAGCTCCAGCCAGAAACATCGGTTGCGAACTCAAACCGTTAATTTCCATTCCTCCGTAAGGATTAACCATAACGGTATCCGCCACCGAACTAAGATAATATTCTTTTTCACCCCATCCCACACCGTAAGCAATAACTTTTTTACCCGTATCGCGAAACTTTCTGAGCGCTTCACGAATTTCCTTAAGAGTTGCAAAACCCGCGCTTCCCGCTCCCGAAGCATCTGTTGCATCCAAATAAACGCCAACAATTCGCTTGTCGGTGCGAGCTTTTTCCAAAGCATCCAAAACCTGACGTAGTGTCATCTGCTTTTTATAATTACCAGAAAGCGCTTGCTGTAAAACCAAACCAGAATCGGGTTTCCCGTCAGTAATTTGAGTTGATAAATCGAACACCAACATCGATGAATCTTCTACTTTCGGTCCCGAATCCGTCGAAGCAGCAGCAAAAACTAGCATGAAAAATCCGACAGTACTTATACCCCCAAAAATAAATAGTCCTAATAAACTTCCAATTAAACTCGCAAAGGTTTGTTTAATAAAATTACGCATATTATCCCCGGTTTTACTAATAATTTATTTAAGCTTAGCCCGTAAGTATTGGTAGATGCACTACCGCGCAACTACCAATACTTACTAAATCTACAGGAATTTCACTTCATATTTTATAGATTATCCTTTAATATTTACTTTGTATTTCCAATGTCCCCCATAAATATTGTTCTTAACACCGAGAAATTGCTCAATATTTAACACATAAAATTATCCAACTGCTTTAATTAAACTATCAGTTTGTTGAAGTTGTTCTAGTGTAGCGTTACCAGTACAGAATAGTACGGTGCTAATTTCCGCAATTAAAACTTTTGCTAAATCGAAAAGTGTAGCCTCAGATGAAGTTGCAGCTTGTAAAAACGGCATTGCCAATCCTCCTATATCTGCCCCTAGCGCGATCGCCTTCGCCACATCCACACCATGACGCAAACCTCCCGAAGCAATCAAAGGAAAATCGGGCGCAATGCTGCGAATTCCGGTGATGCAGTCAGCCGTCGGTACTCCCCAATCTGCAAAGGTTCTACCCAAACGCCGCTGTAAAACATTCTCAGCACGTTCGCTTTCCACCAAAGCCCAAGAAGTACCGCCAGCACCAGCCACATCAATTGCTGCAACTCCTGCACCAATCAACTTGTGAGCCATCTTCGCCGAGATTCCATTTCCAACTTCCTTAACAATTACCGGCACTGGTAATTTCTTACATAAAGTTTCGATTTTGTCAAGCAAACCCCGAAAATTAGTATCACCTTTGGGCTGAATGCATTCTTGTAGCGGGTTGAGATGCAAAATCAGCGCATCGGCTTCCAAAAGATCCACAACTCGCAGACATTCATCCAAACCATAATTGTAATTAAGTTGAATCGCACCCAAATTAGCAAACAATAGTATATCCGGAGCATACTTGCGAACCGCAAAAGTATCGAAAACATCCGGATTTTCTACCGCAACTCGTTGAGAACCCACACCCATAGCCAATCGGTAATGTTGAGCAACTTTCGCCAAACGGGTATTGATAGTTTTAGCTTCTGGAGTTCCCCCAGTCATGGAAGAAATCAACAACGGTGCGTTCATCAGTTTTCCGAAAAATGTAGTGCTGATGTCAATTTCCGAGCGGTCAATTTCGGGTAAACAACAATGGTCAAAATGGTAGCGTTCCAAACCATTAGTAGTTTGACGAAACTGAACATCTTCCTCCAGACAGATGCGGATGTGGTCGGCTTTACGCGATTCGGTTGCGGCTGAGTAATTTGTAGAAATCTTCACGATGGAGACTGGGATTAATATTAACTGCTATTTTCTCAGTCTCTAGTATTTTGGGATTTTTTGGAGTCAAGTACTAACTTATTAACAATTCGCAATTCGTAATTGGGGATTGGGCATGAGGAATTGGTGATTGGTAATTGGTAATTGGTAATTGGGCATGGGGAATTGGTGATTGGTAATTGGTAATTGGTAATTGATAATTGGTAATTGGTTGTAGCCGTAACGCACCAGCGATTATTTGAAGAGCAAGAAGATAAATAATAGAAAATAGTGCGTTAGCCGGAGCTTTCCAAGTAAATTCCAAATTAAAAAATGTCCCTTTTGTATGTCAGGGTGCAATTAAAAGGCATTATGTAAAAGGCGCTAAAAAATAAATTATAGTTCTTTAACGTGAAAACCGACAGCATATTTTATCGCTTATTTCAAGAATTTCCCAACATATTCTTTGAACTGATTGACTATCAACCCGAAAAAATCGAAGTTTACAAATTCTCATCAGTTGAAATCAAACAAACAGCTTTCCGAATAGATGGTGTGTTTTTACCAGAAGCAGAGGAAAACCCAATTTATTTTGTAGAGGTGCAATTTCAACAAGATGCCGAAATTTATTCTAGACTATTTACAGAAATTAATTTATACCTTCGTCAGAACAAACCGGATAACGACTGGTTAGCTGTAGTTATCTACCCAACTCGTAGTATAGATACAGCAGAAATTAAGCACTACCGCGAGTGTTTTGAATCACAACGAATAAGCCGTATTTATTTAGATGAGTTAGGAGAAAATACATCGTTACCGATTGGCATTGCTACTATTAAATTAGTAATAGAAGATGAAGATACCGCAATACAAGAAGCCAAAAATTTAATCGATAGAAGTACCACAGAAATTGATTCAACACAACAACAGCAACAATTATTACAATTGATTGAGACTATTTTAATTTACAAATTTCCTAGAATGGATATAAAGGAGATACAAGAAATGTTTGAATTAAGCGATTTGAAGCAAACAAAAGTATATCAGCAAGCATTTGCAGAAGGTGAACAACAAGGTGAAAGACAAGGTGAACATCGAGGAAAGCTACTAGCTGTACCAGCGATGCTGGCTGCTGGTTTGACGGTAGAACAAATTGCTCAAGCTTTGGATTTAACTGTAGATGAAGTCAAACAAGTTACATAATAATATTAAAGCGGTTTGGAGTTACGCTGTTTTCTCTTAAGAAACACTCGCTGAAACTATTGACAAAACGACATATTTAATTGCGAGTGTTTATTTCATCATATTCAACATCAACTAAATCATATCCGTCATTCCATCTTTGTTTAATGTTTTCTTGAAATTCATTAATACTGCTTGCAACCTCATAACCATTAGCACCAATAAAGTTTTTATGAAAAAACCAGAGTGTTAAACCCTGGTTAAAAAATTATTATTTATATTTAAAAATTTCGGTAATTTAATCGCCGTAAGAAAGTAGTCACAAACTTATCGCATTCTCAACAAAGCTTAAAAATCCGGGTTTGAGCATACTTACGCATACTTGATAGAGTCAATAGAATCCGAAGTTGAAATCATTTTAGTTGGGAAACGAAACGATGATGATGTTTATAAACGATTGAAGCCTTTATTAGCGTAATACTTGGATTTATAGTTTAAAAATGTAAGGTGTGTTACGGCTAAAGATATTGCAGTGAGTCGCGAATAAATTTTTGGCTGCCGTAACGCACCAACGACTATTTTGGAGAGAAAAATACCCACAGCCGATTAAAGCTAGGGCTAAAAATAGCAAAGTCCGTTTGGGTTGCGCGGAGTATAAAAACTATTGTAACTCGATGATTAACTTAACCTAATGGCGTACTTGCCACATCCAATAACAGTTGGTGATTTGCAAATGTCTGATACACCTCTAGATATTGGTCAAAAAAGACGTTATCGGAAATATTTGGCACGGCAGTTGCTTTTTCAACTGTTCCCAGCCAGATACCATCACCGTATTCAACATCAACTAATTCATATCCTTGATTCCAAAAATCTTGAACATCTGTCTGAAGTTCATCAAAACTGCTTGCGGTGAGATAACCGCTTGTAATACTAGAATCGTCTTGAAAAACCCCAAACCAGATACCATCACCGTATTCAACATTAACTAAATCCAATCCTTGATCCCACATTGATTGAATATCTTCTTTAAATTCACCAATACTGCTTGCAGTGGTATAACCATTATTACCAGGAACATCTCGATAAGTACCAAACCAGATACCATCACCGTATTCAACATCAACTAACTCATATCCCCCATCCCATTTTTTTGAAATATCTTCTGTAAGTTCAGTAAGACTGGTTGAGATGCTATAACCATTAGCACCAGAATCTTCTTCAAAAGTTCCAAACCAGACACCATCACCGTATTCAACATCAGTTAACCGATATCCTCCCTGCTCCCACTGCTGCTGAACTGTCTGTGTAAGTTCCTCAGCACTGCTTACAGCGATAAAACCACTATTACTAGGTGTGTCTTGATAAGTTCCAACCCACCTACCATCACCATACGCAACATCAACTAAGTTATATCCTTGACTAAAATCTTCTAGAAGGCTTTCTTCAAATTCATTCAGATTTTCATGAATAGTGTAAGCATTATTAGACATAATTATCTTCCTGTAAGAAATATTTAGATACTTTTTTCAGAGTGTTTCGGAGCTTTGCAGCGCTTTTTGAAGCCTCCAATTACTAATCAGTATTTTAAAAAGTTTTTACGAGTATGCCTATGTAGTTTTATGCAATATTTTAATAACAAGTAGTGACGAGTAATACTACTTTTGAACGGGAAAGTCAAGTGCGTTCGCCGCTCACGGCGCGGCTGATCTTTCAAAAAGTGCCTTCTCTTACACACTACTTACTCTGCGCCCCTCCGCGCTTACCTTTGCGCTCCTCTGCGTTAAGAAACTATGTGCAAGTGTTCGGGTGTAGATTTTCTTCCCACAATATTGGTGAATATAGAATAGTTTACAGATTTTTTCCCGTTCAAGACTTAGTTCATTTTAGTTGGGAAACGTAAAGATGATGATGTATATAAAAAATTGAAACGCTTGTGAGCGTTAGTTAGACTGATTGAGAGGAAAAACTTAATAAAAAAAGCCCGCAGTAGATTAAAACTGGGGCTGCAATTAATTTGTTATCGGGCAACATTGTCCCGCCTGCATAATGGTATTTGTCGGCTTTTGTGATTAGGGACGAGACGATGCAAGACTTTCGCGCTGCGTCTCCCACTTCAAAGTGTTAGACACAATCGTATCCAAGTCATTGTACTTTGGTTGCCAGCGCAATACTTTGCGGATTTTATCTGCACAAGCTGTTACACACTCTGGATCTCCTGCTCGGCGAGATGTTTCAATTACGGAAAAATCTACTCCAGAAATTGCTTTTACCCTTTCGATTACTTGCCGCACGCTGTAACCTTGTCCATAACCACAGTTGAAAATTTCACTACTTCCACCTTGTTCTAAGTAGCCTAAACCATCTAGGTGTGCTGCTGCCAAATCCTCTACATGGATGTAGTCTCGAATTCCCGTTCCATCTGGTGTGGGAAAATCTGTGCCAAAAATTTGTACTTCCGAACGACGCTTGAGTGCAGCATTACAAACAGATCCTATTAGGTGATTTACTTTCGGGCTTCTCTGTCCCAATCGCCCACCAGGGTCGGCTCCTGCTACATTGAAGTAACGTAGAATTACGTAGCGTAAATCCGAAGCTGCTGCGTAGTCTTGAATCAGCCATTCACTCATCAGCTTTGAGCGTCCGTAAGGGTTAATAGGTTGGGTGGGAGTAGATTCTGTGACCGGATTTGATTGCACTTCTCCGTATACTGCCGCCGTGCTGGAAAATATCAACTGCTTAACACCTGCGATACTACAACAATGCAGCAAGTTCAGAGTATTTGAGGTGTTGTTAGCGTAGTATTTGAGGGGATTAGCTACTGATTCGGGAACGCTAATACTAGCCGCAAAATGGAGTACAGTACTAAATTCATAGTTAGCAAATACCCGTTCGAGGTGGTCGCGATCGGCTAAATCTCCGACAATTAACTTACCGTATAGGATTGACTCTGGTGAACCTGTAGATAAATTATCGTATACAACTATATCGTAGCCAGCTTCTCCCAATTGACGCACTACGTGAGAGCCGATGTAGCCTGCTCCGCCAGTTACTAAAACTTGTTTATTCATCTTCCTTTACCCAACAAAACAACTCGAATAGTTTTAAAGGCGATCGCCAAATCCAACCAAATGGAATAGTTCTTAATGTAATAGAGATCGTAAGCTAGTTTTTCGTAGGCATCTTCTACGGAAGCACCGTAGGGATAAATCACCTGTGCCCAACCAGTAATTCCTGGTTTGACTCCATAGCGAACTTCATAATATGGAATTACTTTTTTGAGATTGACATCAAATTCTGGTCTTTCTGGACGAGGACCGATTAAACTCATGTCTCCTCGGAGTACATTCCATATTTGTGGAAGCTCATCAAAGCGAGTCAGACGTAAAATGCGTCCTACTCTAGTAATTCGGGGATCTTTTTCCCCTGCCCACTGCGCTCCTCGCTTTTCTGCATCTTGATACATCGAACGGAACTTATAAACCCTAAATGGCACTTCATTTAATCCTGTCCGCATCTGACTATAGAATACGGGACCGGGACTATCTAGTTTGATTGCTATTGATACCAGCAACATTAAGGTTGACAGTAATATTAACAATAATGCTGCTGCGATCATGTCCCCAAAGCGCTTGATTCTAAACCTGAAATCACCAGGTATCAAGTCAAAACCATCACTAAATGCTAACCATTTATCTTGTAACAAAAATGAAGGTAGCTTGTAGTAAAAGTCCTCATAAACATCTGGAAAATCGTAGACTCGAACTCCCTGTAAGCGCATTTGTCTTAACGACTGCATTTGTGAGTGGGAAAGTTCACTATTACTCGCAGCTATCACCGCACACCAAGGAGTTTTACTCCAGGTTGCTAAGTCTTTAACCTGCCCTAAGCAATTAATTTGAGCATCTTGCAAACGGCTTGCATCTTCTCCTGGTTCAGTCAGTACAAATAATCTTCCTAATTCTTTCTTCTTTACTAACAGTTGGGCAAGGTTAAGTGCGTTCTCCGAAGCACCTAGCATTAAACAACTAGTTTGACGAGCTTGCGATCGCAACCATTTCACTGCGAATAATCGTAAAGTAACTGCCCAAGCTGTAAAGATTCCCAGAATTAATAACAAAGTAGTTACTTCGCTAAGGGCATAGCCAAACCAAATACCTGATAGGTAAATGACTGTAGAAGTAACTATGCCAAGAGATCCCATACCCAAGAGGATGCGATATGGTGTCCGCAAACCAGCAATTTGAGTTTCTGGATGGTAAGCATCAGCGGAATAAAGTCCTAGCAGCACAAAGAGTACAAAGCCATAAACCACTGGGTTTAACGGATTTATAACTGTATCGAAATGCAATATCAAAGCTATTTCCATACAGACTAGTAAACCAAGACAATCTGCGGTTAATAGCAATACTGGTAAACTATTTAGCAATTTAAGCAAACTGCTCTTTCCAGAGGAAACTATTTCCTCTGAAGAAGTAATATTAGTTGTTGTAAATGGCATAGGTTCCTTGTTTGACTAACACCTCAATAAGTATTGATTGGTAGATTAGTGACAAACACCCCGTGTCTAACGCCGCTTCTGAATACTAACCACCACACATCTCCCGTTGCCGAGTGAAACTTGCCGCCGGAAGCAGAATGACAAAAGGATTTTAAACTCTTACGACGCACCAAAAAAGTGATTTTAGCGGCTTAAGACTAGTACTTCACCACATAAGTGATGAGGGGTAACATCAATTTTATTCCGACTCGAATTTACTCTCTTTTCCCTCTTCCTCTGCGTAAGGAGCGGCTAGAAGTGTTTTTTTTTAATCGAGCGCTTATAACCCGACAAAATTAATGTGGTGAAGTACTAGTCCTTTGTCCCATCATATTTAATGGCTCAATAAACTTCTCAACTCTCCTCTGTTTTCTTTTCCTCTGCGCCCTCTGCGCCCTAGTAATGTTGTATTAATTAAGCCCTTAAAACTAATGGGACAGACCACTAGTACCGCTGCGCGGAAGTAAGAAGTAAAAAGTAAAAAGTAGAGTTTGTAATAATTTTTACCTTTTTAAATGGGTGCTTTATTTCCGCCGTGGTGTACTAGTAGTCTTTTTGATTAATTTTGATGGCTTATTTAAAGCCTAGATACTTTTAACATCAGAGGTTTGAGCTATAATCCAATTATTTTTTGGTTCTTCCTTACTGATTTTTAAATTGATTCGTCAATTTAGGAAACACAATCTCGATGAACACTTTCCAAGTATCAAGGATGAAACTAATTTTTTGTGCGTACTCAGCACTGACTATTATTTTTAATGTCAGAGCAACAAATAAGGTAAGAGATGGAGTGCATATACGCAAAATAAAAAATTTAGCACTCTATATTCAAATATCTGAGTACTGACGAGCTTTGCAGCTTAGGATACACCATTAAAAGATGCCAGTATTTTTAAGCAAACACAAATCTGAATTCAAACTTTAAACGATAATATCATAAGTAATTTTATATAAGATGATTGTAAAGTTTATGTAAAGCAACAAAAGGATATCTCGAACAATCAATACAAAATTGTCGGAATAATTACATCAATGACTATTCATGACTTTTTCCTGACAGACAGAAAAAAAAAGTAAATGCTAGCCCAAGGTTGTAAAAACAGAAAAATTTACTGGTAAGGGCTGAATTCTAAATGCATTTGCAGTTCTCCAACGGAAATACAATCAAGCTAAAAGCGATTAACAGTATGCTTTGTAGCTTTTTGAGTAAATAGTTATTTTGATCGCTGGGCATTAGTCTTGACTACAAAGTAATTAAAATTAAGATCGTAATCTTTATAGTTATTAATACGTATATTGTTCTTAAAGACTTTGTAAAGTTTTCATCTTAAAAGTGTTACAGCTTTATTATCTGTATATTATTTAGAAGTAATTTATATTACGTTATCAGTTTAGGAAATCTGCCACAGTGTTTGCTTTTGGCTTATCAGGGTTAGTTTACCTGTGTGCAGTAATAGTTGTTAGCTTTAATATTTTTGGCACAGCTATTGATATGATGGTCGCTCAGAACGCGAACCTTTACAATATGCAGGGTTCGGTTTTGTTTCCTTCCGAAGAACCGCGCTCAGGCATTGATAGTTAATTGTTGATAATTAATAGTTGATTATGAACTAGACAGGGGGAGAAGAGAGACAAAACATTTTTTAAAATTATTAACTTTGCTCCCGTTCCTTTGACGGACTACTAGCTTAAACCCCAACACTTAACTGATATTATGTTTGTCGATGAAGAAGACAACAACCATATTAATATACAAAAATACTGGCTAATTCTTAAAAGACGTTGGCTGACGACTACGGTTGTAATTGGTTCTGTCTTCGGCTTGACGGGATTAGTTACCTTCAGTCAAAAACCAGTTTATGAGGCACATGGAAAACTACTTTTAAAGCAGCAAAATGGATCTTCTTCCCTGACGGGGTTGAGTCAAAATGTGGGAGATTTAAACGGTTTGACTAACACTAGCAACCCCATCGAAACACAAGCTGAGGTGATTCGCTCTAACCCTTTGATTAAAGATACTATTAATAACCTCCAATTAACAGGTCAGGATGGTAAACCTTTAGAAATCAGTGCTTTTCTGACAAACTTAAAGGTGACAGGTGTGCAGGGTACTGATGTGATGCAGATTTCCTACAAAAGTGGCGATGGCGAACAAGCAGCTGCGGTGGTGAATTACCTGATGAGTGCTTATCTGGAAAATAATATCCAGGTTAACCGAGCAGATGTCACAGCAGCAAAGGAATTTCTCAGAAAGCAATTACCACAAATAGAAGATAGGGTAGTTCGAGCCGAAGCAGCATTGCGCCGATTTAAAGATGCCAATCAGGTAGTTTCTTTGCAGGAAGAAGCTAAAGTTGGTGTGGAAGCACTCAAGGATCTGAGCACAGAAATTGCCAGAGCTCAAGGGCAACTAGAAGGTACTAAAAGCCGTTCTAAGGGATTGCAGAATCAATTAGAGTTAACTAGTAAGCAGGCTGCTAACCTGACCAGTCTCAGTCAATCTTCTGGGGTACAGCAGATGTTAACAGAATATCAGAGAGTACAAGGTGAGTTAGCTGTAGCAAGGACTCGTTTAACTGAGCAACACCCAACGGTAATAAACTTAATTAACGAAGAACAGGCTCTAAAAGAACAACTAGAAAAAAGGGTGGTTAATACACTGGGAACGAGAGTGTCTATTTCCGACAAAAATCTAGAAATTGGAGAATTAAAACAGACTCTAACTGCCCAATTAATCCAGTCAGAAGTAGAAAAATTAGCCTTGGAACAACAAGTGACGGTGCTACGGAAGACATTCTTAACTTACAATGCAAGAATGAAAGCTTTACCCCGGCTAGAACAATCACAACAAGCTTTACAACGTAAGTTACAAGTAGCACAATCAACCTATGAACAAGTATTGAAGCAATTACAAGAGGTAGAGGTTGTAGAACAGCAGCAATTAGGTAATGCCCGGATTGTTTCTCAAGCTTTAGTGCCGCAAGATTCGATTTCTCCCAAAATTAAGATAAATTTAATCCTCGGTGGATTTTTGGGTGTACTTTTAGGGACAGGTGCAGCCTTGTTGATGGAAATTATAGATACGGTTGTAAGAGATATTGAACAAGCAAAGCGGTTGTTAGGTTTACCTTTGTTAGGGACTATTCCCTTGGTGGGTGAGAAAAATAAAAAGAACAAATCAATATGGCAGGGGCGCGAAGAGTTACTCGTACTTAATAATCCCTATTCTCCGGTAAATAGAGCCTTTGAGATGTTGCAGGCTAACTTGAGTTTTACAGTCTCTGACAAAGAGTTACGGGTGATTGCCGTGACTAGTTCTTGTCCTAATGAAGGTAAATCTTTTGTTTGTGCAAATTTAGCAGTAGCTATATCTCAATTGGGCAAACGGGTTTTGTTAATAGATGGAGATATGCGTCGTCCGCGACAGCACAAAATTTGGCAATTACCTAACTTTTCTGGTCTAAGTAATATTTTAGTAAATCAGGCACAACTACCTTTATCAGTTCAAGAAGCGCTAGTTACATTAGATGTGCTAACCGTCGGTCAACTCCCCCCCAACCCAGTGGGTATATTGGATTCTCAACGAATGGCAACTGTGGTGAAAGAGGCAGCCGCAAATTATGATTTTGTAATTATTGATACTCCTGCCTTGACTGCCGTGGCAGATGCATTGGTGATTGCCAAGTTTGTCGATGGGGTGTTAATGGTGGTGCGTCCTGGAGAAGTTGAGACTGGGGCTGTGAGAACGGCAAAGTCTGCTTTAAGGCAGTCGCGAGTTAATGTTTTGGGAATGATAGTGAATGGTGTTAGTGGTGGTAGTAGTTATGGAGGCAACTATTATTCTGGTGATTTTTACGGAGATAAAAAGACCCATAAGCATCGGAAGTTACCGGGTATAGAAGTAGGGTAAATGAGTAAAGAGGGAGAGAGGGAGAGAGTGAGGGAGAGAGGGAGAGGTAATTGGGGAAGCGGTATTTGACTCCAACCAATTACTAGCACGCCTTCGGTGTGGTGGGGCTTTAGATCCAAAAGTCTCGGTAAAAAGATAATCTCTATATTTAAACAATGGTGCTAATCGTGATGTGTAGCGGCGTGAAAACTCCAAAAATTTGAAAATACTGTAGTGTCAGCATCTTGCTCGCTAGTTATATACAAATTAAATGCCTAAGTGCCGATTGTACGGCTCGGCAGAGTAAAGAATATTAGCAAATTTTTCCGTAGAACGATATATATTTAATTATTTTGAGATGGTAGCGTCTTATATTCAGCTATGAAATTAAAGTCTGAACAAAATTCTCAACCACTCAGTCTGCGCCGGAATTTTTCTTGGACTTTTTTCGGAAATTTGGTTTACGCAGGTTGTCAGTGGGGCATGTTAGTGGTTATTGCTAAACTAGGTACTCCAGAAATGGTGGGAAAATTTACTTTAGGCTTAGCAGTTACGGCTCCTATAGTTCTATTTTCTAACTTGCAATTGCGGGTAATTCAAGCAACGGATGCCAAAAAGCAATACCAGTTTGGAGATTATCTAGCACTGAGATTAATTACAAACTTGTTAGCTGTTTTAGGAGTTGTAGGAATAACTGTTGCAGGGGGTTATCAAGGTGAAACAGCACTGGTTATTTTGATGATAGGGCTGGCAAAATTGATTGAATCCGTAAGTGATATTTTTTACGGATTGTTGCAACATCACGAAAGGATGGATCGGATTGCCATATCTATGATGCTTAAGGGCGTACTTTCATTGATCGGTTTGAGTATTGGAATTTATGCCACTCAGAGTACGGGTTGGGGAGTCATAGGATTAACAGTAGCCTGGACATTGGTTCTAATTATCTATGACATACCTAGCAGCACTAAATTATTGGCACGCATTACTTCCCAGGTTGATGTAAGCGGTACAGATCAAATTATCAAACAACCACCACGCACTTTAAAACCCCGTTGGCATAAAGAAACACTAATTAAACTGGCATGGGTAGCATTGCCTTTAGGTTTGGTGATGATGTTTATTTCATTGCAAACCAACATTCCTCGTTATTTGATTGAGCGATATTTAGGACAACGGCAACTTGGTATTTTTGCGGCAATGGCTTATATACAGATTGCTGGAAATACCATTGTCTCTGCTTTAGGTCAATCAGCTAGTCCCAGACTAGCAAAATATTATGTCGCAGCAAACGAGAGAGCATTTCGCGGTTTATTGCTGAAGTTAGTAGGTATTGGTGCTATTTTAGGTGGCACAAGTGTGCTGATGACTGTTGTTACCGGACGGCAGCTTCTGACATTGATTTATCAAGCTGAATATGCCGAACGTCTTGATATCTTCGTTTGGCTGATGGTTTCAGCAGGAATTAGTTATATTGCTTCGTTTTTGGGTTACGGTATAACCTCAGCACAATATTTTAGAATCCAACTACCGCTATTTATTTCAGTTACCCTGGCGATCGCCATTGCGAGTTTTTGGTTAATCCCAATTTACGGATTGCAAGGTGCTGCTTTCGTACTTTTAATTGGGGCAATCGTGCAAATACTTGGCAGTGTTGTAGTTGTGATACACGCTCTTAATAAACTTAGTAGGCAGGCACGGACATGAAAACTATTACAAAAACTGGTAAGGAACAGATTCGTATCCTCCAGGTTGTCGGCTGGATGGATAGAGGAGGATTGGAAACTTGGTTAATGCACATTTTGCGAAATATTGACCGCGAGCGTTTCCACATCGACTTTTTAGTTGAGACTACAGAAGCCTGTGCCTATGATTCGGAAGTACGAGCATTAGGTAGCAAGATAATTCCTTGTCTGCATCCATCAAAACCTTTGCTCTATGGACGTAATTTCAAGCAGCTTTATCAAGAACACGGGGGTTACGACATTATTCACAGCCACATCCACAATTACACCGGATATGTTTTAAAGTTGGCGAAACAAGTTGGTATACCGATTCGTATTGCTCACAGTCATAACGATACTTCTTCTCTCAAATTCGATGCTGGATTAAAGCGACGTTTATATTTAGCTTTGAGTGAGTACTGGATTAAACGCTATGCTACAGTTGGGCTGGCTACTTCTGACAAAGCTGCGGCGGCGCTTTACGGTAAAAACTGGAAAAAAGATTCCCGCTTTGCTACCCACTATTGCAGCATTGATTTTTCTAAGTGGAAATTAGAAATTAATAGGAGAGCAATTCGTGCAGAGTTAGGTATTCCTGAAGATGCTTTTGTTATCGGTCATATTGGCAGGTTTGCAGAACAAAAGAATCATTCTTTTCTGATAGATATTGCCGCAGAAGTTATCAAACACAAGCCGAAAACAAAACTTTTGTTGGTAGGTGAAGGTTCTCTGCGTCCGGAAATACAACGAAAAGTTTCCGATCTGAATTTAACTAGCCATGTAATTTTTGCGGGGTTGCGTTCTGATATTGCTCAGATTATGCGAGGTGCAATGGATACTTTTCTTTTCCCATCATTGTATGAGGGTTTAGGATTAGTTTTGCTTGAAGCACAGGCATCGGGGTTATCTTGTATTTTGTCAGATGTAATTCCAGAGGAGGTAGATGTAGTTAAACCTCTTATGCACAGAGCTTCGTTATCGAATTCGGCTAAAAATTGGGCTGATATGCTAATTGATGTCAGTGAAAATAAGTCAAAAATGACTCAGAAAGAATGTCTAAATATAATTCAAGAAAGTCCATTTTGTATAGATAAAGGCGTTAAATTATTACAAAATATCTATATAAATTTTAGTTTGGCTTATTCATAAAAGCCTAGTATTGACTCGGAAACAAATTATTAATACTATCGAAATAGCTCCAATAATCTGGCGTTTTTAACAGAACCATATGCACAATAGCTTGAAATATGAATTTAGGTTACAAATCAAATATAAATAATATCCAAAAGCAACAAGAATCTGCTGTGATTTTAGAATCGCATTTTAAACAAAGCAGATGGATATTTATTTCTTTATGCTTATATTTACTTTCTCAAGCTTTTACAATTCCGATCGTAGGAATTGGTCCTTGGGCAATGTGGCTGAATATTTCTGACTTCGTAACAGGTTTGATGTGCTTCACATTATTGTTAAATTTTCGTCATACAGAACAATCAATATCTGATGCGAATAAAAATCTATTTAGGCAAATACTAATTATATTTTTTCTCATATTAGCTTCATATATTTGGTATTTAATTAATTTGATAGATATCAACAGTAACGGTCTTAGACTCGGAACCTACCAAATTTACCGCTTGATTCAATTTATTTGTATATTTGGTGTAACTGTACGAATTCCTTTAACACAGGAAAGAATTAATATTTTAAGGCATCTTATTGATTTTGTATTGATATTTGTATGTTTGTCAGTTATATTGACATTTACTCAAGTTATCCCTTTAGATATGCTAACAGCGCATTTACCCCAAGGTAAAGATGTTGCTGG
>JBARZF010000393.1:0-16960 GCA_049649675.1 Rivularia sp. (in: cyanobacteria)
AAATTCAGTAAAGGTGCAGCAAGTTCTGTATCCCCAGTATTGCGATAGGTTACTGTGACTTCATCAGTACCGTTAGCAGTGATTCTTCTGGGAGCGCTGATAGTGACTTCTAGATTATCTACTTCTCCATCTGTAACATCATTAACTTGGATGGTAAATATTCTCTCAAAAGTATTTCCAGCAGCATCTTGCGCTTGCACTGTAATATCATGACTAATATTAGTCTCAAAATCTAACCGAGAACTATCCACTACCTGAAGCTGATTACCGTTTAGCGCAAATCGACCATCTGCATCTGCAAGCAGACTAAAACTAAACGGATCATCAATATCAGTTGCAGCTAATTCTCCCACAGTCGTACCCGCAGCACTACCTTCATCTATTGCTGTACTGCTCAACCGCAAGCTATCGTTATCAACAATCGTTCCAATACCTGGAATATCTCTTAATTCAGCATTAACTGCATTACTTAAAACTAGGGAGAAAGTCTCTTCTACCTCCAAACGATTATCATCTGTGACATCAACCACAACCGTCTTACTGGTTTCTCCCGGTGCAAACGTCAATGTACCACTGATAGCAGTAAAGTCTTTACCCGCAGTAGCAGTACCATCAGATGTAGCAAAATCAATCAATGTAGTTTGAGTACTAGCTTTTGATAAAGTAACAGTAAATGTCAACTGTGCTGTATTGCTGTCTCCCTCCTGCAAAGAAGCATCACTTACAGAAAAGAAAGCTGGTGGAGTCAATTCCCGCACCAGCACATCCCTAACAACATCACCAAACTCTTGGAAATTGCTAGCATTATCGACAAATGCAGGGGTACCATCGGCATTAGTACCGCCAATTAGAGAGTTTTGGTAAAAATTAGTAACTGAGCTAGATGTACCAATAACAATACCGTTAATGACATTAATACCTTTTGCTAGAGCTTCATCCCTCGCTGCTTGACTTGAGGAACTACCTCCACCAGCACCATCACCAGAAATTTCTATTGCTTTGCGTCTACCTTCAAAATCATTAGAAAAGAAAAGGTCATCGGCAAAATCAATGGCTGCTGCTGAGTTTGTACCACCACTAAAGGGACGGCTACCACCAAATTCTGGTAGTAGGGTTTCTCGAATAGTTTGAGCAAAGTTTTGTGAAGCAGAAGCACTGTCAATCAAAGTCCAACCAACGACTTCTTGTTGTCTAGAGCTAGACCAAAGTATAAAGTTAACCGCTATCTTTCCATCTAGCCCTTGTGAAATTATATTTTCGTATAAACTTGCATCATCAAAAGCATCAGCGTAACCACCGATTTGTAATTCGTACTCGCTAAAGCTAACACTTCCCGAAACATCAATAAGTAACGATAACTCTAAATCAACTGAAGTCATAAATGTATTACCTCTTAAAAAGATGGTTGATATTTGGTTATATTCTCTACAAATAAAGCTGAAACAGTAAGTATTTTTCTTTCATAAAAGTTAAAGTTTTACTAGTAAAAGTATGAAAAGAAACCATGTTTAAATCAAATAAAATATTGCAACAAATCAGCTAGAATTACGATATTGCATAAAATGGCGTAAATAAATTTATTAGCAAATATATACGGAAGTACTATTGCAAAATTTCAACAACAAAGATTCATGCGGTAATTCAATAAAATCTAATTACGACTTTATATTCCGCATAAATTAAAAGATTTGATTGAAAAATGTATAAGAAGTAATTTGAATATTACAAAGCGAATACTCAAATAGCAAGTGATATAGATTACATTGGAATTTATTTTTATGTAAAATTAAACTTTTTTTGTTACTTTTTGTAATCACTTAAGCTTATGTTTTCATCCGAGAAAAAATAAATTTTTTTATTTTCTTGACCTTCCTAACTAATTCACTCACTTAAACCACCTCACACCAACAAAACTCCCATATAAATAGTGAAGGAAAATTGTGCTGCTCTTCTTGCGGTATTTATAGGTCAGGCATACAAGCACGCTCACTTGGGATTATCAAAAGTGAAGGCTCAATAAAGCTATGTCTCTTTTAGAACTTTAGTACTACTTAATTGTAATTTTATAAGTGATTTGTTTCTGAAAAGCGACAATTATTTTGTTATGGTTCAGTCAAAATTTAGAAATGACGTTTTTTGATAAAACGACATATAAAATGTTAATTTTCTAAAAAGCGACATTTATTTTGTTAAATGAGTTTTAGGTTTGAACAGGCATTAAAAAGGCTATAATCATTGTAGGGTAAGGATTATAGCCTTGCTATGTTCGACGACATTATTTTGTTATAACGACATTTAATTTGTTAATCGACAATTTTTGTCGAATAACAGATTATTTGTCGTCGTAGTCCATTAGACATCTCCGAAAAAGAAAAAAGAACTGTATACAAACCTCTCACCCACTTTCTAGAGAGGCTTTAAAACACCCCTTACCCAACAATTTTTCGTTATTCCCGAAAGATGTAGAGACGGCCATAGTTTCGCGTCTCTACAAGTCAATTCGTAGCTAAACGAGGGGTCTGACCTACCATTCGCTAGCAGTATCCTGAGCGCAGTTGCAATTGGACAAAAGGCGATCGCGAAAAGAAAGCTTCGACAATCAAATGATTGCAGAAATTTGTTGCTTTTTTACTGAAGTCTTATTCCGGACGGCTAAGAATCAACATCTGTACCTGACCTGCTTCTGTGTTAATTACTAGCAATGGAGGACGCTGATTAGGTTTGCCTGGGGATGGTAATGCCCGAAACAGATAAACCCAGTCATCTGTTTGAAGCAATAAACGCCAAACTATTGGTTTTGGTTGTTTAACATTTGTTTCTTTCCCCCATATTTTATAAAACTGCTCAACATCACCAACAATGCGGAAGTCTTTCAAAGAAGGAATTTTCTTCAGATTGTCAGGTTCATTTTCATTCCCTAGTTCGCGTCCAATTGCTAAGTTTTGTTTTTGGTAACTAAAGTAATTATAGGTCTGGTAGAAGTTTCATCTACTGCGTCTCAGAAAGGATCTATATGTCCTTGGTATTGAGCGAACCAAAATAAAGCTGTCAGTACCCAAGTAACGATCGCGATTTCATTACGCAGCGTGCGCGTTTTCGGTAGTTAAGCAAAATTAAATACATACTGCGGTTGCTATGTCCTGACAAACACGCTCCGAAGGAGCGTCGTTCCTCCATTCCCTCTAAGCCGGAACATTAAGCCCTTCGGGCATACTATGTCAAGCGCGGACACGCTTCGCTAACGTGAACGTGTTCAGCGCGGCACGACTCGTAGGAAGTAACGCTTCGGACATCTTACATTTAATTACGCCCACCTACTTAATCAGCAATAAAATCGCTATGACCAGTATAAATATAGTCAACGTCACGCGAACCGATTTTGTTTTCTAACTCCACAGCATAATGAGATTCTTCTTTTGCAATCAATTTTGCGTTGTAATCTCCTGGCTGTATTACCTCCAATCGACTTGGATCTATATTTGAAGATTGATTGGAAGAAGGTTTGAGGTAAGTAGTATAATTAACCTTTAAAATACCAGAAATAGTTGTTACTTCTTCTTTACCAACTAAACCATCGACGATTGCTGTAGCCATTTTTTCAGCATCGAACAATCTCATATCTTTGTCCGAACTGATAAAGCAACATTCAATTAAAATTGCTGGCATTGAAGTCAGTTCTAATACTCGAAATCGAGCTTTTTTAACACCTCGGTTTAAAAAACCCAAAGATGCAATATTACTAAGTACACCCACAGCTAAAGCCCTAGCAGCACTACGAATATCGTACACGTAAACTTCACTACCATTAGCTCTTGGACTACTAAAAGAATTAAAGTGAATAGAGATAAAGTAATCAGTACCAAATTGATTAGCTTTTCTCGCTCTTTGCATCAAAGAATCATCAGTACTATAAGCAGATTGTGGCGTAACAGAAACAGTTTTATGTCCTCTTTGACTAAGCTTACTAATAACTAATTCCCCTACTAACTTAGTTAAAGCATCTTCGCTGTACTGGTTAGTAGCAGCGCCAGTATCGTATGGAGGACAATTGTGACCAATATCGATAGCAAAGAACATTCGTGCATCTCCTTGTCTAATACTACAATTCGAGACACCCTTTAAATATTTAAATATGCAGAACAATCGAGTAAAAAACTCAATTAATCTTATTCATGACGAAGCAAATACATTTCGTGAAAATGTACTAATCGTTAAATTATTGATAACCGCAAAAAAGCTGATATATCTAACTAACATTGTAAAAATTATTTATTCATAATTAAATAAAAAAATGTAGTTTGATTAAAAATAAAAATAATTATATTTAAAGTCGTGCTAGGGACAGTTATGAGTTAGGAGTAACTAAGGTCAAAGGTCAAAGGTTAAAGGTTAAAGGTTAAAGGTTAAAATTCTCCTTGTCCCCTTGTCTCCCCATCCCCCCATCTCCCCATCCCCCTATCTCCCCATCCCTACCTCACAGCAGGATGGAGAATAATTAAATGAAACTCAAGTCTGGTTTCCAATTTGAGAAATCTTTGCTGTAAAGATTGCCATTGCTGCCATAAGTCGTAACGATTTTTCGTAAGTAATGTTGCTAGGGTAGGAAGTTCTTTGCTAATTTTTGATGACAACACATCTTGCAACCATTCATCTAAAACAGCGCTATCCTGCATGGAACCCAAAACTTCTTGAATATTTCTAACTTGTGCAAGATAATTCGCATATCCTTCACCGTATAAATTGGTAAACAATTCCATCTGATAGCGCAGTCTTTTTGCTTGCTTGCGTAAATCGTGCAGATTTTCTGAAGAAGTTAATAATTGCTTATCCACTTTCTTCTCATCAAAGTCTGTAGAAATAACAACTTTATTTCCCTGTACTTCTGTTCCAACTAACCAACCAGGATGTAGCAAAAAACAACTCACTTCTGGTAAAAGTAAATCTGGTAAAACTTGTTGAATTGTCAAATTCGCTAATGGTTGATAGCTTGGCTTTTCCAACCATTCTTTTAAACCTGTTTTTAAAGATTTGTAACGCTCGGTTTTAAATAATGCTTTGACATCGGCTGCTGCATCTAAACGTTGTTTTTCTAAAGTTTCAATAACGTCATCTAAAACTAATCTTTCTTTTTTAGGTAACTGTGGTTTATATGTCGTTTCTAGAGTTTCTTTTAATACATCTAAATCTCTTAACGAACCAAGACAACTGGCAATTTTTTTAATGTTTTTATCGTTCGCCGATTTAGGAAAATTGACAATGGAATTCAGATTAGTTACGGTAGTACGTAAACGACGCATACCAACGCGCATCTGATGTAAAGCCTCGGCATCTTTATCATGTTTGACGGATTTTTCCCACTTCCATGTTTTTTTGAAGTATTTTTCAATTGCACTGTAAGTGTAGTCGCTTAAAGTTTTTACTGTAGGTTTTGTAGCTAATGTCATAGCGTTTAATTTATAGGAATAATGTTTTACTTCTGTTCGCGGCATTATTAAATACTATCATCGCTTTCAATTCTATACATCAGCTTTGATATTTTTTTATATTAATGTGTTATTGATTTAGTTTAATATTTTTAATCCAATCTCTGTCTTAAGAAAGATTACCGATGTTTTATTTGATTTAACTCTTATCTTAAGATATATTTTAATACTATTGTTACTCATAGGTATTAAGTTACAAGTATTATTAAAAGTTAAAAATGTAACTAAATGTCTTTTAGGATAAAGTTAGTATAAAAAATGCATCAGCCTTCTTTAATAAGTAAAGTATTACTCAGCTTTGCAGATAATTTTGCAGAGTATCATCGCGATCTTTCAGCATTATTGTTAACAAACGAGAAACATTTATGGTTGGGTTCCGATGAAACTTCTACAATTGAGCGTCTCTCACTTATTGACGATGAAAACTTTGGCGAACACAAACAGTTTCGCGTAGCAGAATTTTTTGATTTACCAGCACCAGAAGACGAAGAAATTGATATTGAAGGATTAGCATACAGCGATTATTATTTATGGCTAATAGGTTCTCATAGTTACAAACGGAAAAAACCCAAACCCGATAAATCGGATGTAAAGAACATCAAAAGGCTAACAAAAGTTAAAACAGAAGCAAATCGTTATATTATCGGACGCATCCCCCTGGTAAATGGTGAATTACTTGCCAAATGTCCCCATCCCGAAAACCCCAAGGTGCAGTTGAGTGCCAGGAAACTACAGGTGAGTGCCCAAGGAAACCTGTTGATGGAAGCTTTAGCAAATGATTCGCATTTAGGCTTCTTTGTAACAGCAGAGATTCCCGGTAAAGATAATGGTTTTGATATTGAAGGCATAGAAATTTGTCAAAACCGGATTTTTCTGGGTTTACGAGGTCCCGTGTTGCGCGGTTGGGCGATAATTTTAGAAATAGAGTTGCAAGAATCAAACTTACCAGGATTGCTCGATTTAAAATATTTGGGAATAAGCGGCGAGAAATACAAAAAGCATTTTATTTATTTAGATGGTTTAGGAATTCGGGATTTATGCTGGGATAATCAAGATTTATTGATTTTAGCTGGCCCCACAATGGATTTAGATGGCCCCATAACAGTTTATCGCTTGCAGGGCGGCGTTAATTCAGATGCGAATGTGCTTAATTATCCCCAAGCAGTACTTGATATTCCTTACGGTAAAGGTAACGATCGTGCAGAGGGAATTACTTTATTTGAAGGGATTACAGGGGTGCATTCCCTGTTAGTAGTTCACGATTCACCCGCAGAAACTAGATTACAGGGAAAAGCTAGTATAATTGCTGATGTTTTACAGTTGAACTGAATCATAATTGTTTTTTAAGACTTACGCAAAGTTGCTTTTTTAATGGCATTAAAGGATATAAATTTGCATAAGTCCTATTTTTAGGAAGGTTGCAATACAGAGCTTATAATCAAATCTCAAAGGAATAATAAACTTGTTGTTTTCCCAGGATATTACGAATTATAAGAATCCTGCTTTTACTTTAGATACAATAAATCAAAACCTCAAGACACTGTATCTTATATACTTTTTTATTGCGATTGTCCTCAGTATATTTAATGATTTTAGTCGGGCTTATAAAAGAAAGTTAACTTGTTTAACTTGATATCTAATAAATACAAATGACTAGAATATAGCGTTTGAATAGATATTTCTTTCATCCGGGAATCAACCGATTACAATTGAAGTTTAAACAAAAAGTATACTCAGTGTGAGGCTTTCTTAAATAATGAATAATTTTGAGTTCAGCGTTTCCTTATTCGGGCTAACTGCTGCCGCTTTAGTTGTAAATTCCGTGAATTTAAAGGCATTTGCTGCTGAAATACCAACAGAAGTAGTAAATCAGCAAACCAATACTCAAATACAAATTCAGCAGGAACTAGGAAATATTTCTTATAGTGCTGCTGATTTAGTACCAGCTCACGATTCGTTTGATGATAGCGTCATTGCTCAAAGACGTGTAGAACCAGCGAAATTTTGTAAAGACTATCCCTATAATTCTGCTTGTATCGATCAAAAATCAGAAGAAAAAACAGAGGGAGAAGTAGAATTCACTCAACCTTTTGAAGAAGAAACCAAAAAAGCTAAGACAAGTGGTTGGGCTGTAACTCCGGAAATTGGTACCACAGGTATAGGAGCATCAGTTACTAAGTCTGTTTCAGATAATGTTAATGCCAGAGTTGGTTTGAATGCTTTTACATATGGGGCGGATTTTGAAGAAGAAGATGTAGAATACGAAGCGGATTTAAATCTGTTTAATGTTTCAACTGTAGTTGATTACCATCCTTGGAAAAAATCTGGTTTTCGTTTGACTGGAGGCTTAGTATTTAACAATAACAATGTCTCTGGAAACGGTAAACCCAACGATAATCAAGAGTTTGAATATAACGGTAATACTTACACTAGCGATCAAATACGCTCAGTTGATGCCAAAATTTCCTTACCTAACAAAGTTGCTCCATACCTTGGTATTGGTTGGGGTAACGCTGTGAAGCCAGGAAACCGCTTTGCTTTTTCATTGAACTTAGGTGTAATGTTTACAGGCTCTCCTCAAGTAGATTTGAGCGCTGATATAGATCCAAGCGTTCCTAATGACATTCGGCAAGATATTCAAGACGATATTGAAGCCGAAAGAAAAGAGATAGAGGATGACATCAATGGATTTGGTGTTTACCCCGTGCTTTCTATAGGCGCGTCTTATCATTTCTAAGACTTTGCTTTTGTAGCTTTAGCTTTATAAATCAGAAACCCGGTTTTTTCAAAAAACCGGGTTTCTTAATTATTATGAATTATTGTGAATTTTCTCAACTAACAACTAACAACTAACAACTAACAACCAACAACTAATTATAAATTCGTAGAAATTGCATTTACCGGACAAGTCGGAATACACTGCTCGCAGACAATACAGCGAGAACGAGTAAAGGTTAACTTAAAACTTTGGGGATTGAGAGTAAGCGCTTGTGTCGGACAAACCCCGGTACATAACCCGCAGTGAACGCAAGATTCCTCGTCAATAACAATTTCTCCCAAACTAAGTGAAACAGAGATGTTTTGCTCGCGCATCCACTGTATAGCTGCATCTAACTGATCGATATCTCCACATAATTCCACAACAAGCTTACCAATTTGATTGGGAGCAACTTGAGCGCGGATAATATTGGCCGCAACATTAAAATCCTTTGCCAGTCGATAAGTAACTGGCATTTGAACCGTGCGTTTGGGAAAGGTGATGGTAACTCGCTTTTTCATTTTGGATTTTAGATTTTGGATGCAGGGATTGGGAATTGGGGATTGGGGATTAGGAATAGTTAGGAGTTAGGGGTTAGGAATTAGGAATTAGGAATTAGGAGTTAGGAGTTAAGAGTTAGGAGTTAGGAATTAATTTTCTACCCCCTCTACCCCATCTCCCCCGAACCCCATCTCCCATGCCCCATCCCCATCTAATGTTTTTATTTTCGTAACGGCTCTAATAAATGGAGGTAGAGGGTTAAACTTATATGAAATGACTTGTTAAGATTTTATAAACCTTTGTTATGAATACGGATTCGCCCTTGAAATCCCAGGAAAAACCAGAATCGACGTTTGGAATACGTCTGCGAAATTTTTTGATTGTGACGGTAGCTGCTGTTCTTTCAGTAGCCTTATTTTTGGGACTACGAAGCGAAACGAGTTCGGTTTCTTTAGCTGACTTGGATAAGAATTCCATACCTTTGGAAGTTGCTTTGAGTAATGGAAAACCATCTTTAATAGAATTTTACGCTAATTGGTGTACTGTCTGTCAGAAGATGGCACCCGATATTGCCACACTGGAAACAGAATACGCCGACAAAGTAAATTTCGTAATGCTGAATGTGGATAACAGTAAGTGGCTACCGGAAATGCTGCAATATCGCGTGGATGGAATTCCACATTTTGTGTTTTTAGATAAAAGTGCCCAAGCCCAAGCTGAAACTATAGGCGATCAACCCCGTACAATTATGGGAAGTAACCTAGAAGCCTTGATTGCAGGTTCGACTTTACCTTATGCTCAAGCTAACGGTAGAGTTTCGCAGTTCTCTACAACCGCAGCCCCAACAGGTAGTAATGAAGACCCACGCAGTCACGGCACTCAGGTGGTAAATTAATATGCTTATGACGGCTTGTAGACTGGCACGTAGTTTTCTGGCAAGCAATATATGCTTGCGTGGGTTTAAGATAGGTGAGGTTGTATTAGCTACAACATCGCTTGTAGTATTTCGTTCAAAACACAATTAACCTCAACTATTCTTCCCATAGCTGGGAAATATGATGTTACAGCTTATTTTCGTTGTTATTTTTGTTATTTCAGGTTCAGCCCTCTGTTCTGGAATCGAAGCGGCTTTATTTTCGGTTTCAACGCTGAAAGTTAGACAGTTAGTGCAGACAAAGAATCCATCAGCAATAGCACTATTGGCGATTCGCGAAAACATGAATCGACCGATTGCTACGATTGTAATTCTCAATAATGTCTTCAACATTGTTGGTAGTATTATTACAGGCAATATTGCCAGAACAGTACTAGGAGATACTTGGTTAGGAGTGTTTTCGGGAATATTGACATTTATGATTATCATTTGTGCAGAAATTATCCCAAAAACCGTCGGCGAACGCTACGCAGAACCAATTTCCTTACTAATAGCTCTTCCTCTTGCTGGGTTAACTTTAATATTTACACCTTTGGTATGGGTGTTAGAGAATGTTACTGCACCATTTACTAAAGGTAAAAAGCAACCAACAACTAATAAAGCAGAAATCATGTTGTTGGCAGATATTGCTCATCAAGAAGGAATAATCGAACGCGATGAAGCCCAGATGATTCAGCGGGTGTTTCAGTTAAATGAACTGACAGCAGCAGACTTAATGACACCGCGAACAATCCTCACATATTTACGCGGTAACTTGACTCTTGCTGAAGCCAAAGCAGATATTATTGGTTCGCAGCATACAAGAATTATTGTAATTAACGAGACGATTGATGAAGTGATTGGTGTTGCCTTAAAGCAGAATTTGCTGACAGCAATGGTAGAAGGAAGGAAAACTCAACAAATTGGCACATTGACGCGAAAAGTCGGATTTGTACCCGAAACAATTCGCGCTGACAGATTAATGAGAAACTTCCTAGAAGCACGCGAGCATTTAGCTGTAGTAGTAGATGAATACGGTAACGTTTCGGGTGTAATTACCTTAGAAGATGTATTAGAAGTAATAACTGGTGAGATAGTTGACGAAACCGATAAAACAATCGACTTGCAGGCGATCGCCCGCAAAAAGCGAGAAAGAATGTTGCAGTCGATGCGCTTTGTTTATCGCTCGGTAGAGAATAAACGGTAAATCGATTTTGGATTTTGGATTTTAGATTTTAGATTGGGGGTTAGGAGTTAGGAAATATCTCCCTATCTCCCTATCTCCCTATCTCCCCCTCTATTCCCCGTTAAGAGTTCCCTGTTCCCTTATCATTTCCATATAAGCTTTGGGATATACCAATAGGAAAAATCCCATCCAAGTTAATAAGGGAATAGCGACTAAAATAGTTAACCAAACTTTGTGAAATAATAACCAGCTTGCAGTAATTAGCGTTGTACCCGTGAGTAATATAGACCAAGGTTGACACCACCAAGGTTTATATTGCCATACGCTAATAGGTTTTTGTGGGGTCATGTTTTTTTAGTAATAATTGGTCAAAATACTATATAAAATTTTATTGAGAGTAAGAACCTAAGAATTTTTCACCATTAAAATGAATTATATGCTCTGGTGCTTCGGCAATCCAAAATAAAAGTTTCCCAAGCTATATCTGGTGCAAATTGTCGAAATGTTTTACGGTTTAAAAAAGCTGTAACGAAAATGATATCAGCTTCGCATTCTTCTGTTAATTTTTTCAATTCTAAAAAATGCTTCATTAATTTAGCTGTTGTAAACCCTTTGTTTTCTTGGATTTGGAAATATATTGTGGTATTTCTGACATAAAAAACAGCTAGAAAGGTAATGACAACTGGATTGGTGGTTGATGTTGCTCAATTTCTTTTGATGAAAATCTATAACCCGATTCTAAATATTCTCTAACGCTCCCCGCTAAATGAAAAGCAAATAATGGTGAAACTGCATTACCAATTTGATTAAAACAACTTGTTTGAGTACCAACAAATTCAAACCAGTCGGGAAAGCTTTGCAGACGAGCAGCTTCTCTTAATAATAAACGCCGTCGTCTACCATCAGGAAGTTTAATTCGGTGCATATCTCCCGTTGCACCAGCTAAGTTTCTACAGGTTAATGTTCTTGCTGGTTTATTCAAATTCAAATCGCGAGGATTTTTACAAGCAGATGCTTTTTCATATTTTGCTACATATTCATCCATGCTGGCAGTGAGAAATTTAGATTCTGGAGGTGCTGAGAATGCAAGTTCTCCTAATGCTTCACCAGAATTTATTCTTTTTTCTAATATATGAGGGAATTTAAACTTTCCTTGATGTCCAACTACTATCAAACGTTCGCGATTCTGAGGAACTCCGAAGTTAACTGCATTTAATAATTTATATTCAACTATATAGCCTAAATTTTGCAGCGATTGAATAATTTCATCAAAGTACCATTTATTTCGATAAAGTAAACCTCGAACATTTTCAATTAACCAAATTTTTGGATTTAGCTTTTTAACCGCATTTATAAATATGGGAAAACCATCCCGCGAATCTTGTAAACCTTTTTGTTTTCCTCCTACACTAAAAGGCTGACAAGGAACCCCACCTATTAGTACATCACATGGCGGTAAGCCACTACGTTGCGGAGGTTCCCTCCGTTGTAGTAAGTGGCGAAACCCGAAGGGTAATTCTGTATCATTTGTAAGTACAACTTGAGTACATTCTCCTTTTAAATTTTTATTATACGTAGCGCAAGAATCGCTATCCATTTCAAATCCATGCGTTGCAAATCCTTGTGCTTCAAACCCCAAGGATAAACCACCACAACCTGCAAATAAGTCTACGACTAAAGGACTTTGAGATTGTATGGGTTTCAAAATATGATTGATTTTATCTATGTAGTTCATCAAAAAGGTTCAGCAGACTAAATAGTTTAAGGCTGGATTTATCATATCTTGCATAATGAGCAAATTATAAAACGGGTTAGCGTGCGTTTTTCTAAAAATATAGGGCAAGCCCCGAAGCCCACCCTACAAATAAATGTTTAAATTTACAATTTACTTTAAAATCAATCCCCTACCTTTCCACAACTTCCCTTACCAATTGCGCTAACTTCTCAGCACTTTCGGGAACTGCGACTGTTTTGGCTTTATCGCTCATCTCTTGCAACTTTTCGGGAGACAGCAATAATTCCAACACCTGAGTTTGCAATTTCTCTACGGTTAATTCTTTCTGCTGAAATAATATTCCTGCTCCAGCTTCTGTATATACTTGAGCGTTGTAGGTTTGATGATCTTCTGCTGCGTAAGGATACGGAATTAATATTGCTGGAACACCGCATACGGCTAATTCCGTGACGCTACCAGCACCGGAACGACTTATCGCTAAGTTTACTCTTTGTAATAGCGCTGCCATGTTGTCGTAAAATGGCATCGAAATATACTGGGGATGCTTGAGACTATCGGCTTCTGGATCTAAATCGCCTGTTAAATGCACTACATAAGCACCAGCCTCAAACCATGCAGGGGCACTTTCACGCACTAATTTATTTACAGACACTGCCCCTTGAGAGCCGCCGAAAACCACTATTACGGGTGCATCTTGAGGAATTTCTAAATCTAATGATGCTTCAATTCCCGGTTCTAAAAATGCTCTTCGTACCGGCGTACTAGTATATATAGTTTTGTTTTTGGGTAAATATTTTGCAGCAGCTTCAAATCCCACCGCAACCGCATTACACCAAGGGCCAAAAAAGCGAGTTACTTTGCCCGGTAAAGCGTTGGATTCGTGAAGAATAACGGGTAAACCTAAAGAACGAGCCGCAATTACAGAAGGGCCGGAAATATAGCCTCCTGTAGTGAAAACTCCGTCAAATTTGCCTTTTTTTAAGATTTTTCTAACTTGTAGAATCGAACCAACGAGTTTACCCAAGGTGAGTAATGAAGAAAAGCCCAAACCTTTTTGGAACCCTTCAACTCCAATAGTATTCAATTTATACTGTTTGGGAACCAGCTGCGTTTCTAACCTGTTGGGGACACCCAGCCATTCAATTTGATAATCTGGCAATTGTTCCGCAAGTGCGATCGCCGGAAATAAATGTCCGCCAGTTCCGCTGGCTGCTATAAGTAATCGTATAGGAGCGTCTTGCATTAACCCTTTACCCTGTTAGCGCCATTCTTCTTGAATAAGATAAAACAATTTCCTGGTTTTTTGTAGGCTCATCCGGAATCTCACCTGTAAAGGAAAGTTCTAGAATGAATAATACATCAAAACAGCGAATAAGTACTGTAGTTAAATTACCTACAACATTATCACCAATGCCTAACTTTAATACCTTAATACCCGCACGAAAATCAAGAGTTACTAGTACCCGTTGGGCAATTTTATTTATCTTGACACTCGGTTTATCTACTAGTTGGAAACCAGCGGAGGCAAATGTACCACAAAATACATCTTCTCAACTCAAACTTAGAACTCTCTTAACGCAAAGTAGAGCGCAAAATGCACCATCTCAATTAAAAACTCTATTAACTCAGATTGATGCAGCTGCAAATCGCCGTAACATCAAGGGTGTAATGAACTTTTACAGCCCTCGTTTTGTTCATGGAGACGGATTAAACCGTTCGAGCATGGAACAAGCTGTAACTTCTTTGTGGAAAAATTATCCAACTTTGAGATACAGTACCAAACTGGAATCTTGGAAAACCCAAGGTAATAGTATTATTGCCGATACGGTAACAAATATAGTTGGTTTACCTTCCGCCAATAATAAATTAGCAATGAATGCGACTATTAAATCGCGTCAGCGCATCGTTAATGGTAAAATTATTCGTCAAGATATTTTATCGGAACGCACTCAACTTAGTTCCGGTGTCAATCCTCCTAAAGTAGATATTAATTTACCCGAAAAATTAAAAGCCGGACAGCGCTATTATTTTGATGCTATTGTCAACGAGCCTCTTGGTGATGATTTTCTCTTAGGTGCAGCTTTAGATGAAGCCGTACAACCAGGAAAATATCTCAATCCTACACCTGTAAACTTGGAATTACTTTCCGCAGGTGGAATATTTAAAGTTGGAAGGGCACCGACAACTCCCGGCAATCAATGGATTTCTGCGGTATTGGTACGAGGAAATGGCATGACTATGATTACTCAAAGAGTGCCAGTAGTGGGAAGATAAGAATTGGTTAGTTGTTAGTGGTTGGTTGTTAGTTGCTAAGAATTGGAAGTAAACCATAAAATTTGCCAGGGATTGCAAGTCCCTGTCTTATAGCCAAAGTCCTCTTAAGAGGACTATAAATACCTTGTTTACTTTGTTCAAAGTTAATCTTTTAAACTTATCACTCTTAACTTGTAACTCCGCGAGCAACTAACCACCAACAACTAACAACTAACAACTATTATGGCTTCAATTCAAAATCAAATTGTCTTAATAACTGGCGCAAGTAGTGGAATTGGTGCTTCTTGCGTCAAATATTTTGCAGAAGCGGGTGCAAAATTAATTTTAGCTGCGCGACGCTTGGAACGCTTGCAGCAACTTGTAGAAACTTTAAAATTACCATCCGAAAATGTTCATTTAATAGACCTTGATGTGCGCGATCGCAATGCTGTAGAATCTGCTATATCGAAATTACCCGCTCAATGGTCAAATATTGATATTCTTATTAATAATGCCGGTCTTAGTCGCGGTTTAAACAAGCTCCAAGAAGGTAGCTTCCAAGACTGGGAAGAAATGATTGATACCAATGTCAAAGGTTTACTTTACCTGACTCGCTACGTAGTTCCAGGAATGGTAGAACGTAATAAAGGTCATGTAGTTAACATCGGTTCGATAGCCGGACATCAAACTTATCCCGGTGGTAATGTTTACTGTGCCACTAAAGCCGCAGTTAAATCAATTTCTGAAGGTTTAAAACAAGATTTATTAGGAACTTCTATTCGGGTAAGTTCAGTCGATCCGGGTTTAGTGGAAACAGAATTTAGTCAAGTGCGATTTCATGGAGATAATGAAAAAGCTGAAAAAGTATATCAAGGATTAACTCCCCTTACTCCCGATGATATAGCCGATGTCGTGTTATTTTGCGTAACTCGTCCGTCACACGTTAATCTCAGCGAAATATTATTAGTACCAGTCGATCAAGCTAGTGCAACTATGGTGAATCGAAAGGTTTAATTATTAATTTGTATTTTGTAGGTTGGGTTAGACACGAGCAGGCAATTTGAACTGTAACGAGAATTGAAATGATCCTGTCGTAACCCAACATCTCAATTGTGGATAAATAGAATTATCTTTCCTCAAATGTATTTTGTCGGTTGGGTTAGACACGAGCAGGCAATTTGAACTGTAACGAGAATTGAAATGATCCTGTCGTAACCCAACCGGAGCGACTATTTAAAAACATACAAGCTCGTTTACAATATGAGCATTACGAGATAAATTTTCTACCCGATTGAAAAAAATATCAAAAGAAGATTCCGAACCACTATTTTCTTTTTATGTACAATACATTTCATAAAATCCAGTTAGTAGGTTGGGTTAGACGCATTTCGGAAATATAATTTCAAACTTAAAGTAATCTGCATCGTCGTAACCCAACATCAAGTTGCTGGTATATTGCAATATTCCATTTTTAACAATATCCTACATTCTAGCAGAGACAATATTGTTAATCCCCAATTGTAATGTTGGGTTACGACACGAAAATATAAATTGTCGTTACATTTCAATTTTGTTTATGTCCTCCGGACACGCGCAATACCTACGGTACGCTTTGCTAGCCGCCGCACGCTCGGCGTGTTCAGCGAAACTGCGGTTTACGCTAACGTGTCTAACCAAACCTACGAATTATTAAGCGACATTAGAAAAACTTGGTTCTCGAAGCACATCAGCATTCTCTTGATAAGCAATAATTAATGATTTATTCGCTTCAGCCTGTAGCCTGTAGGTTGGGTTAGACGCACACGAAATCATCATTTCCAACTCAAAGTGATGAAAGCGTCGTAACCCAACATACATTTATCGGTATTCTCCAACATTCTACATTTTGGTGACGCACCTGCACTTCTCTGACGAGTAAGTGTAGGCTTCTCGGCGACTCCTCTATGAGAACATTGACCGAGCTTTGAAGCCCTACGCCCTAGTGACTATTGACTAAACTGCTTTATTTTATTTGCAGGCTGCATTTCTGCATTTAATTGGATTACACCTACATTTTTCATTTTAACATAAACCCGGCTTGTAATTCATGAGCGAAAATGCGGTGTGGCTATGCCTCCCGCATTATTCGCAT